>NZ_JAAHHU010000661.1:0-2498 GCF_010672095.1 Moorena sp. SIO3I6
AGTTGTATCGGTAAACTGATTCAGGTTCATGGTCAAGTTTTCCGTCAGGCTAAGCGCACTAATGCCCAAGTTAGGGTGACAGAACTGCCTCGTTTATGGATTCTTTCCCCAACCGCTTCGGAAGAGTTTTTAGAAAGCTTTAATTTTCAACCAGATCTAGTTAATTATCCCAAGGGGATGTACTTTCTGGGGAAATCCTTGTATACGGCGATTGTGGCGATTCACCAACTACCAGTGACCCCGGAAACCTTATGGTTGAGAATTCTCGGTAGAGGTAGAGTGCAACAGCAAGCAATTGAGGAGTTGAAATCCCTACCGAACGGGAGTCAGCACAAAGACAATATCCTAGAATTAGTATATGACATGCTGGCGATATTAGACGCACGTATCAAACAAAATCAAAACCTTGAGGAAGATGACCGGGAGTTAATCATGCAATTATCTCAGATATATCAACAACGACTGGAATTGGCTACCGAGCTTGGCAGACAAGAGGGAATAGTGCAAGGTAAACAAGAAGGACTAGTCCAAGGGAAACAAGAGGGACTAGTCGAGGGCAAACAAGAAGGACTAGTCCAAGGTAGGCAAAACGAACGCCGTAGTATGGTCACCTACTTATTGCGTAGCCGTTTTGGTGAACTAGACCAGGAACTGCTGGGAATTATTGAGCCATTGATGGCACTCTCTCCAGAAGAATTTACCCCCCTACTCTTACATTTGTCTCGACTAGAATTATTGAATCGATTTGGAGAGCGAACATAGTCGCTAGGGAGTATGTTCACAAATCAAATGGAAATGCTATAGAAGCGCTATAGCTTTAATAACTTGTAGTAATTTAATCGATGACTCCGATTCCATCAGGTTTAATACTGGCATCAACTGATAAATCGGAGGATTGCCAGCTTGGAGATAAATAAACTGATAAATGTATCCGTTAGTCGATAGTCCCCAAACTGAGTCTTGATGGTCTAAACTCTTATAGGCATAGGTCAGTAATTGAGGTAACCCGACGGATACGTCAGCACTACTGTTTTTAGTTTCGATAACTAAGACCCAAAACGATACTTTATCTACTGTCTGTTGAGCTTTGTTAATTGCTAGAATATCTAGTCTGCCAGTAATTTTGGTATCCTGCTCTTGAATATCAATATCAGCAATCTCTTCTTCCAAGGAAATCTTTATTGGAGAGCGATAGAAGCCAGCTAATCGCAGTAAGGGAAAAACAGTTAGGGCTTTTACCAGTCCTTCAGATACTTTACCCGCGATTAAGTAATTATCAAAATCAGTCCGAATTTGTTCCAATTCCCGTTGCTCAAATTCAGTAATAGTGTCTAGGGATAACCGGGAAGTTAATGAACTATTGTATTGCCGTTGAAAGCCAAAGGTATGATGCACATCTTCTAGAGATAGGTGACTAGCTTGTATAATTGTCATAAGTTTATAGGATTATGATAGGTTGATAGGGATCCGTGTAGGAATTCTAAAAATTCTTGATCCCATATTCCCTACTCCCTACTCCCTACTCCCTATTCCCTGTTCCCTGTTCCCTACTCCCTTTCCTATAGTTATATCAGTTATCAATACTAACGGCGTTGCCACCATACCAACCCAGCTGTGGTAAACCCGACTAAGGGCATAAGTAACAGGGCAGTCCAACCCAGTAACTCAGCCTGGATTGCTGTTAGGTTAATCCGTCGATTGTTTTGTTCTTTAGGGCGGATAGATAGGACTTGATCATCTTGCTTGCTTAACCAGCTGATGGTGTTGAGAAAAACATCACCATTTAATTGCTGATCAAACCAACCATTGGTGGCAAAAGTAGAGTTACCATAGACTACTAGACGAGATGAAGAGGTCTTTTTGTTACCATCCTCTTGAGGAGTAGCTTGATCAATCCCTTCCGCTTGGCGGCTTAATGCTACACCTAGGATTAACGGACCAGGGCGATCGCTTTCTGGATTCAATTCCAGTGGCTGCTGTTTAGGATTGCTCTCAGCCCAAGTTCTGTCATTGGTAATTAGCAGAGGAGTTTCCTGGATACCATCTACTGGGGTAATTAAGAGCGATCGCGCCCAGGGATAAAAGGAAAATCCGTCGGCAAATTCCGTGGTAATGGGATGATTCCCATAGCTGGTGACCATGGGAGTTGCTGCACCAAGCACTAAGGAACGTTCTGGAGCAGACGGGTCAATCACTAACCTACTGTCTAGCTTAATTCCCCAGTCTTTGAGAAAGCTATCCAATTCAGGATTAGTATCAGGGTCGAGCATCAATAGTAAGCTACCACCCTTGGATAGATAGTTACGTAACCCTTTGACTTCTTTTTCTAATAATGGTCGCATCGGACCTGCACTAACCACGATTGATGCATCGGCTGGAACCTCTGAGCGTTCAGCTAGGTTAAGGGGTTGAACCGTAAAATTTTTATCCTCTAGAACACGTACTGCCTCAGATAATCCCCCTTCTACTTCTGCTAAGGATTTTTCTCCGTGACCTTG
>NZ_JAAHHU010000662.1:0-2495 GCF_010672095.1 Moorena sp. SIO3I6
CCTACTCCCATTAACCCACTCCTAGTAAGTCCCTCACCCAATTGAGAACTGCTAGATATAATCATAGTCGAACTTGGGACAAGTGACTCCGGGGATTGAAGCGGCGACTTTCACGGATTTTTTCATAGTACTCCTGCTCCTGATTGGTGAGGTTTTTCGGAGTTACTATCGTAATTCGCACTAACTGATCACTACGTCCACCCTTAGGTAAAGACCAGCCTTTACCCCGCAACCGCAGAGATTGACCAGAACGAATACCAGCAGGAATATTCATACTCACAGAGCCATCTGGAGTTGGTACGTCGATTGACCCACCCAAAACGGCTTCATCTGGTGTGATTGGCACTTCGCAAACCAGATTCTCACCATCGAACTCAAAGAAAGAGTGAGATTTGAGTTCTACTTTCAAATACAAATCTCCCTTTTGCTGATTCAGAGGGTTGACCTGACCCTTGCCTCGCACCCGAATACGACTACCGGGTTTGGCACCAGGGGGAATCCTAACAGTTATAGTTTCACTACCTAGGCTGAAACGTTTTTGGACACCATTAAAGGCTTCAGACCAACTGAGGCTAATGGTTGCTTCCCGGTCAGCACTTGCTCCCGTAGTGTTGTTAAAGCCTGAGGTGCTGCTATAGCCACTAAAACCACCAAAATCATTAAACCCATTAGAGTTAGAAGTACTTGTACGGTAGGAGTAGCTATGACTACTTCTGCTTCCACCACCGGGCGCACCAGTGCTAAAGCGACCTAACAATTCATTAATGAACTCGTCAAAGCTGCCGTACTGGCTAAAATCAAAGCCACCAACATCAACACCGACTCCACTACCACCAGACCATCCTTGTCCCGCTTGCTTCCAGTACTGACCAAATTGATCGTATTTCTTCCGTTTGTCCGAGTCAGATAACACTTCGTAGGCTTCATTGACTTCCTTAAAGCGAGCCTCGGCTTGTTTGTCCCCAGGATTCAGGTCTGGGTGGTACTTCCGGGCCAAACGGCGAAAGGACTTTTTAATGTCATCAGCACTAGCAGTTTTGCTGACTCCTAGGATGGAGTAATAGTCTTTGAAGTCGGTCGCAGCCATCAAGAGTTTCTCCTAATCGTCTAAGATCGTAACGGGTAAGTTATTGCCCTTGGATTATGGTTTATCTACCTCAACGCTAGGGTAACAAAGGTTTCAACTAAACTTAGTTCGGTTCTTCCTCACTGGTGCGATCGCAATTTCCGTACATGTTAAATACTCTGTCAAGGCTGTTTTCAGGGTTAGGGCAAGGTCTTCGGTAGCAAGGTGTTAGGCTAATGCTTGTAGTAATTAATGCCTAGGCTAAGCATGTCTAATCCCTATCCCTAGGGTAAGTTTGCCTAGCGCCTAATTTTGATGTAGATGAACTTACCGTTTCCACCCCATAGGACTAAATCACGGCTCCATGGGGAATTACGGCATTTTTGAGCACTACAACAATGCCATTACGAATATAAAATCCCTCGCTTTCGCAGTTGGCTTCTTCTACACGATCCTTGTTGAATATTTTGACATTGTTACCGATACAAGCATTTTTATCGATAATTGCACGACGAATAACAGTATCCTTACCAATCCCTAAAGTCACTTGGCCTTGTTCTTGGGCTGATAGACGTTCTGTTAAAGATTGATAGTAGTCAGCCCCCATAATTAAAGAGTCCTCGATAACTGTTCCAGCTTCCACTCGCGATCGCAATCCCAATACCGAGTTATTAATGCGGCAGTCTTTGAGAATACACCCTTCCCCAATAATTGACTCTGTGACCCGACAGTCTAAAAGCTTTGAGGGCGGTAGATAACGAGCTCTGGTGTAAATCGGAGCATCTTCATGATAAAAGCTAAAGGATGGCTGAGGTTGACGAGTCAGGGATAAGTTAGCATTGTAGAATGCCTCAATAGTGCCGATATCTTGCCAATAATCATTAAATAAGTAAGCTTGAATGTTATACTTTTGCATCGAGGCTGGGATAACTTCGTTACCAAAGTCTGTGTGCTCAGAATTAGCTTCGAGTAGTTCTTTCATCACTGCTTTACTAAAGACATAAATCCCCATAGAAGCAATGTAAGGACTATTTCTGGCTTGTTCTGGTGTCAGTCCAAGCACAGTAGTATCCACTTGCATTTGTTTAAGCAATTCCCCTGTAGGTTTCTCGCGAAAGTCAATCACCTTGCCCCGATCATCAATTTGCATCAAGCCAAAGCTAGATGCCCGTGTCTCATCAATAGGCACAACCGAAAGAGTAATATCCGCTCTAGTGTCCCGGTGACGTTGGACAAATAAGCGATAGTCCATCCGGTAGAGGTGGTCTCCTGATAGAATTAGGTATTCATCAACATCCCAGCCATCAAATAACCAGAGATACTGACGAACCGCATCTGCTGTTCCCTGAAACCAGCTTGGGTTTTCGGCAGTTTTTTGGGCTGGTAAAATTTCAACAAACCCTTCTGTCAAGCCAGAGAAATTATAGGC
>NZ_JAAHHU010000663.1:0-2493 GCF_010672095.1 Moorena sp. SIO3I6
TGTTTTATTATTGCTATAATACCCACAAGACTTTTGAGGGATTTGAGATGGCATGGAACTCTTCTACTTCCAGTTCGCCCAATACAGATAATGGGCAAACATCCTTGCATAAAGAAGAATTCTACACTTGGCATAATTACCGTTGTGCCTATGAAGTCTATACCCCAACAGATGACAGTGCTGAGACGAAAACTCCTCTACTATTAGTCCATCCTATTGGTGTTGGACTATCACGCTTTTTTTGGCATCGCTTTTGCCAGCAGTGGTTGAACACTGGCAATGGTCATCTAATTTATAATCCCGACTTGCTAGGATGTGGCGAAAGCGAAATGCCCCCTGTTGCTTACTACCCTATAGATTGGGCTGACCAGTTACAATATTTTTTAACAAATGTAGTCAAAAAACCGGTGATTCTGCTAGTGCAAGGGGCTTTATTACCTGTGGCACTTACCTTGATCCAAAAGCAAACTGAACCAAATTATATTCAAGGGTTAGTACTCTCAGGTCCTCCGTCTTGGTCTCTGATGACAGCAGAAACTCAATACTGGCAGCAGCGAGTTGCTTGGAATCTCCTCGAATCTCCTTTAGGTAGTGCCTTCTTTCGTTATGCTCGTCGCCGTCAATTCCTGCAAAAGTTTTCGGAAGATAAACTGTTTGCTGAGAGTTCTACAGTAGATAAGGAATGGTTAGATAATCTCCAAAAGGGAGCAATTAATCCAGCTAGCCGCTACGCAGTTTTTTCTTTTTTGGCTGGCTTTTGGCGACAAAACTATCAACAGGCGATCGCTAATACATCTCAACCTACCCTAGTAGTAGTAGGAGAGCAAGCTTCAAGTATTAGTAAGCTGGGGAAATCTGAAACACCAGAAGACCGACTAGCTCAGTATATCAAGCATCTTCCTCAAGGTGAAGGTCGTAAAATTCCTGGTCGTAATGTTTTGCCTTATGAGTCAACCTATGAGTTTGTAAAAGTTGTCGGAGATGCTATTTCTAGCTTTGAGTAGTAGTATAAATGCTTTGTAACTGCACCGATTAACCCAGGACGTGCAGTTACTGGATGTCCAACTAGCATTAGACGTTTACCAATCTTAATCAACAAAGACCAGTGCATCGCACCCATTTGGATGCGATCACTTGTTTCACAGTCTCAATAGTATCAAAGGTAGAAGAGCAAATGCTTACCGCTGATTGTATCATTCAGATGTCTGGATATCGCCTAGGTCAGGACGAGAAAGAGTTTTTCTTTCGTGATTTACCATTCATTTACCAAGAAGTGAAAGGAGAGTTTCCCGTTCACTCTGGAATGGGGGATGATAAATACCATCGCTCTCAAAAGCAGCAAAAGAAGATCAAGAAAGCAAGGAAGAAAGGGAAAAAGCGGCGGGCTGCTGTTCTAGCTAACCTATATGATGTAGATTTTTTTGACGCTTACCGCGATCAATTGTTCGGAATGATTGGAGTACTAGAAGAGCGAACGCTACTAGCGGCCATACCCTTAGAAGAGTTGAGCGAAGACGAAGAGGAAGCAATAGATATCCTTACTGAGAAGGAGGAAGAATTATCAGATAGGTATGATGAGTTTCGCAATGCTATTGTACTCACCGCATGGGAGTGATCAACTCAATCATTCCATTGCTCCTCACGTAAGCATTCAGCCGTCAGCTATCAGCTATCAGCTAATGCGCTACTGTTCGCGCAGCACCTCAAGTAGTGCAATCGGTGCTAAAGGTCTGTGGCCACGCTATGGGAACAGTTTATGCCCATAGCGTACGTTACTAATGGTGCTTTTGAATAAAATAAGCTGACGGCTGACGGCTGATAGCTGAATGCTTACCTCCTCACTAGTTGCGATTGCGTTCTACCGACACTATAATATTCATGCTTGTTACCCTAAGATTTTCTCTTTAATTGTAAGTGCGATGCTGCAAAGCAGCCGCCAAAGGCGACCGTGTTTTAATAAGTAAAAAAATATAATCAAATAAACGCAATTAATCATGACAGCAAATAGCACTAAGCGAAAATCGACTCATAGAAAAAGTTAAAAAACTGTCCCTTGAACAAATCCAACACGAAGACAGGATATATAGCGTTTATAGAATTTATGAGGTACGCTTCTAAACCTCAAAGTCCCCCTTGATAAGGGGGATTTAGGGGGATCTCTTTGTACCTCATGGCATAGAGAATTGCTATAGAAACCACAAGGAGTGGAAATTCCTAGCCCTAGGCTTACCGAACTAGATAAAATTGCCAAACAAATGAAATCATTAAAGGACTATAAAATTATTTTACGTCCCGATGACAACGGAACTTTTGTGGCCTATATTCCAGCGATTAAAGGATGTCATGCCTGGGGAGAAACTCCTGAGGCAGCCCTCTGTGAATTAAATCCTGTTTTTGAGATGATTCAAGAAGAATACCTCGAAGAAGGCAAAAATTTACCTGATGATGTCGAGGTAACAGTTTCTCATGCCAGCTAAAGCTAAAACCTTAGAA
>NZ_JAAHHU010000664.1:0-2490 GCF_010672095.1 Moorena sp. SIO3I6
TCCGCCAACTAGATGGGATCAATTCACATCATATTATTGAAGCGACATTCAAGGCATTTGCCAGAGCAATGCGCATGGCTGTGGAAATTGATCCTCGTCGTGCAGGGATGATTCCAAGCTCTAAGGGAGTTTTGTAAGCGATGCAGCGCGGTCTTGGGGGTTCCCCCCATGAGCGACTGCATCAAGACAAAGCTATCGAGAAATCCTAAACGTTTAAAACAAACAAAAAGCCATGGGACTAAGAGTTCCACAGCTTTTAGACTGGTCTAAGGAGCATTAACTACATTTGATCGTAGAGTACACTAACCGTGGGCATAGTCCTCGTAACAGTTTTGGTAACGAATTTGGTAACGAAATGGTTTTTACTCAGCTATAATCCAAACGAGGATTTACCAAAGCGCAAAGCGCATTGTGCAGATCGTTGTGAGAGTCAAACGACTAGCGTAGTGCTGACCCTAGCCAACCAATTATAGGCAGCCAGCCGTTGCAATCGGAGCCTCATTCAGACCTAGCCAAAGGCCAAGATTACACCTTTGAGTTTTATAAAAATCTGGGATTATGTGGTATCATTCTGGATGGTTTAATTTCATTTTCATTCTGGTGTTTCAGCTCAGTGGCAATGATTAGCTGATCAAGGGTGCAGTTGAGCTTTTCCATGATTAACTTAGTCTGCCAAAAGGAGAGCTTAGGCTGCATTTTGCCCCTTTCCCAAATGGAAATGGTTTTCTGGGTTACTCCAAGGGCTTCAGCAAGTTCTCGCTGAGTTAAGCCAACTTGCTGGCGCAACTTTAGTAGGGTTATGTCATGATGTTCACGTAGCATTATACTTTAATGTATAGTTTTCAAAGCCATATCATCAACGGTATGAACAAAAACAGATAATAGCAGGTAGCCAAAAACTGCTTTTGCTTTTTGAAACCTAATCATAACGCTTCCAGGTTATTTAACCCAGCCATCCTTAAATCTACAAATAACAGCTCAATCCGTTATACGTCATCCACCTGCAGTCAAATATGGCTCCTGGTTGGCTGATAGTAAGGTTGCTTTAATGGCAAAAAGCCATCACTCCACCACCAGACTTAGCGATGCAGCGCGGTCTTGGGGAGGCAGCGCGGTCTTGGGGGTCTCCCCCATGAGCGACTGCCGTGGTTTCCCCCATGAGCGACTGCATCAAGAAGAGAAAAATAGAAAAGACTTAGGTGAGCCGCTATTGGATTAAACGGTGCGACCCGTGGCGAATTTAATTACGGGTCAAGCGCACCGGGTAGGTGTCAGCTGACCTGCTATCCTGATAGAATGCCACCAAAGCTATTGATTTGATTTATCTTAGCGGGTGATTTATCTTGGTTTCAAATCCTGTACTGAAATAGTCTTATGACCGCTGTAACTCCCTTAGCTAATGCTCCGGATCTATCTACCGATAACTACCTGGTGGTGGGGTTAGCCACCTGCTTTATCAAAGAAGAGGGTGAAATTCATCAAGTTCAAGTTATTGAACCCATCCCCTCAGCCTCCCTAGAAGCACTGCTTAAAAGTGTTCCTACATCTTACTCAGTGGCTTGTGGTACGACACTAGGTAAAGTAATGTCAGGGGATAGCCTTTTTAAACCGGCTGAGTTTCCAGAGGATGCTCAGTTTTGCGATGATTTTACTAACCGAGCCTTCGCTGCTGCACGCACTTACAAGAGTTGTCCAGAAGCGATCGCTCATATTCCCCTTGGCACAACCTTTGATAACTTTAAATTTTCCACAGAACGCAAGCGGTTGCTAAATATGCAGCGAGTTGTTACTAAGGAAGATAATGTCAAACAGCATGAGTACACTCACAAGGTTCTTTAATCGTTAATCCATTAGTCCTTAGTTAATTTAAACAAGACTTAGGCTTGTACCCGTTGCTAAGCGCCTATTTTATGGGATATGGCCTTAACAATTTACTTTGACCAATCACTAAGGACTAACGACTATTTCTCTAACAACTTCCAGCCACCATCCCAGTCATCGTTAGGAGGTTCTTGAAGAAAGCGCTGACAACGGTTCAGGTGCAATACAGAGGCTTGGTCATGTTTGTCATATTTTTCTAGAACAGTGCCAAACTCACCCATGGCTAGGGCGAACTGTCGCTGGAGGTAATACTGACGGCCTTTGTAGTAATGTTCAATGATTCGTGCTTTGTACTCCGAAATCGGTTCAGATTTTAGGCCGACCAATTCATAAATGGATACTGGCTTGGTCTTGCCCTTAACAATTACCTTGTCCAATTCCCTAGCCCAGATCTGGTCAGCACAGGCTCTGTAAGTATTTTCACTAATTAGGATGTCGCAACCGTATTGCTTGCTAGCTGTTTCCAAGCGAGCACCTAAATTTACTCCATCACCAATAGAGGTAAACTCCATTCGTTTAGTTGAACCCATATTACCACTAATGACGCTATCGGAGTTGATGCCAATGCCGATCTTTAAAGGTTTTCGATTAGCTTCTTCACGTTGTTGA
>NZ_JAAHHU010000665.1:0-2490 GCF_010672095.1 Moorena sp. SIO3I6
CTTTAGCCGACGATCCAGACAACGAATACGCGCTTGATTGACTCGACTATTGTGCGTGCTCACCAGCACAGTGCTTTGAAGTTACCGTAAGATAGTTGAGCCTTTATAGTTAGTAGGTTATGCGTAAAAAGTTCAAGTCTGTTGTAATAAGGCTCAACTATCTAAGGTTTCGTCTCTTGGGGCTAAAAAGGGGATGGATCAACTGAAGCCATCGGTCGAGCGTAAAGGTGGATTGAGTACCAAGATTAATGCTAAGCGTGGATGCTTTGGGTAACTCGATTAGTTTTTGCCTGAGTCCGGGACAAGCCTGTGACTTTGATGGTGCGGATGTGTTACTGCATAACTTGTCTACAGATCCCTTAATTGCAGGCATTGCCTACGATGCCGATCAACGAGTCCTACAGCGCCTTGAAAGACAGGGGAAAATAGCAGTGATTCCCCCCAAGCGGAATCGCACTCACCTGAGGGAGTATGACAAACACTAATACAAAGCCCGACACTTAATTGAAAACTTCTTTGCCAAACTTAAACAGTATCGGGCGATAGTCACCCGTTATGATAACCTAGTTCTGAACTTTCGTCGGGGCTATCTATCTTGCTGCTATTGTCATTGGGCTTAATTGATGACACGCCCTAATTTAGTTGGTGTTCGAGAAGGTTTAACCACCGTCAGGGAAGTATTAGCTTTGGAAGGAGAAGATTTAGCTGTGCCTTTATACACCCTCTTAATGCTGTTATTTTTTATCTATTGTTATCCAATCGCTTGGTACACCAAAAAACTGGAACAGCGTTTCAATTAGCGTTTCAATTATGGAAAGTAACTAAATATCATTTAAATAACTATGAGTTATCGACTCTTGATTATTGGTTTAGGGGATTTGGGTCAGAGGCTTGCTGCTGAGATCTCGAAGTTTGCTGAGATTGATGAATTAATCCTGGCAGGTCGCCGAATTGAGTTTGGTGTTACCTTTGCTGAGCTATTAGCTGCATGTAGTCAAATCAAAGTACGATTTTTTGAACTGGATGCAGAGCAGCAAGACGCCGTTGAGCAACTTTTGCGTGACCAACGCCCCGATCTGATTGTTCAATGCGCTAGTTTATTTTCGCCTTGGTATTTGCGTGAATGCCAACACCCAGTGGCTAAAGTCCTACGAATGGCAGGATTTGCTGCTCAAATTCCAGCTCAGCTTCCACCAATCACAACAGTTATGTCAGCCGTTCGAGAAATTGATTTCCCAGCTCCTGTGGTGAATTGTTCTTATCCAGATCTAACTCATCCGGTTTTAGCGCAGCTTGATTTAGCTCCGACAGTTGGAATTGGCAATGTGGGGATGATTCAGTATCGCGTTCAGGCAACATTGCTTCAACAAAGTAAACTGTCTGGGACTGAAGTCAAATCGGACCTGCCTCTCGTTCGAGTTCTGGCACACCATAGTCAGATTAGGGCTGCTATGAGCTCGATCCGACCTTCTGACACCTCTTCCTGTCCAAAAGTTTTTATAGGAGAAGGGGGACAGCGAGCTGATGAGTTAGTATATGCAGGGTTGCCACTGATGAGTAATCGCTACCTCAATGCACTCACTACTGCAAGTGGATTACCCATTTTGCAAGCTTTGCTACCCAATAAACCTCCCCTAAGAATTTCTGCGCCTGGTCCGCTCGGTCTACCTGGAGGGTACCCGATTAAGATTATCAATCGCCTTATTGAACAGATTGCCCTGATTGCCTTTGAGCGCACCCAGGTAGTGGTTTCCACTTTCAATGATTAACTCAGCTATTTTTTTTGAGTACTAATCGCATCAAAAGCAAAGACGACACCCGCCTCAGCCAGTTGGTTGATAAATTCAGGCATTGCTTTGACGCACGTTGGTTTTACTATTGACCTGGTAGGGTTAATGAATCAAACCTCGCTCAACCAGATAAGCGCTCACTAGTATAATCCCTCGGTGAGGTGGAGAATCGGGATTATCACCAAGAACGTTGGTACGAGCCTCGTAGGACAAGACCATCAATGGCTTTGGTTTCTCCAGGCTTGGGTTCAATACCAAAGAAACGGGCCAAGACCGCAGAATACTGCTGATAGTCTAGGCTCAGCAGAACACGACGAATCATACTGTACGAAGGAAGTCTGCCCAAAGGGGGATGAAATAGTTCAATGAGCTCCTCCCGATTGCTATAAAATCTAATATTTACAGGACTTACGCCAAATATGAGTTATTTCCCTATCCGACAAGTAGAGTTATGACGTAAGTCCTGCCAAATTTAAGTAAGTGCTGATTTAAGATATTAATGGTAAACCGTCAACGGTCAACAATGCTTAGACTTTTTTCAACCAGCTGAACATAGCGCGTAAGTCTTTACCGACTTCCTCGACGGGATGTTCTTTATTCTGACGGCGCATAGCAGTGAAGACCGGTTTACCTCCCTGATTTTCCAAGACAAATTCACGGGCGAATTGACCTGATTGAATTTCTTTGAGGATTTTACGCA
>NZ_JAAHHU010000666.1:0-2485 GCF_010672095.1 Moorena sp. SIO3I6
GCTTTATAGAAATCCTAAATCATTGGTAAAATCAGCAAAAAGCAAAATATAAAATCTTTACTGAGAACGGTTGTAGAGATAGATTCGGCCACTCTATTTCACGAATCAGATAGGATTACTGTGACACTAAACTATAATTTTGAGCTTAATAAAAAAAAACATGTTGAATAATCCCCTGTCCGATAGCTTTAGTGAACAAAATAAACTAAAACCGTCTTTTTTGAAAATTAAAGGAAAAACTTTAGTATTTTCTAATACAATTTATCAAATTAAAAATATCACTAGTATCGAATTTATAACTTTTAAAACTACTGCTCAATACAAAAAATACAAAAATAAGTTCTCTATTTATTTATTTTATATACTCATATTTGGCTTGATTGTCAGTATGTTTGCTAAGTCCAGTTTGTTTGTTTTTTTCTTGATAGCTCTTGGAGTTTTGATACTTTTTACAAAAAATAAATTCATCACTAAAACGATAGACAACTATGGAATAAAGATTATAACAAACAATGGAACAGAAAAAATATTGGTCAGCAATTCTGAGTTTTTTATAAAACAAATTATTTTGTATATAAATGATGCCATGAATAATAGTGAACCCAGATATCTTAATTTCAATTTTGAAACTTTGAACATGTCTGAAGATAAATATCTAAAATTAGATATGTCTGAAGATAAATCTATAAGCATCAAAGAAAATAATAATTCTCCTATAGTTTCCGGTAAAATGGAAGGAGATATTGTAAACTTTATTTAAGAGGATAAAACACTATAGCAATTCTACGACTTGTGAGGTACAAATATCTGGGTTTTAGGGAGCAGGGAGCAGGGAGCAGGGAGCAGGTAAGAGAAACCCACCCCTAACCCCTCCCAGGAGGGGAAGGCAAGAGCCAATAATCAAACAATTATGTGTACCTCATGAGTCCTATAAACGCTATATTGTAGCCTTTTGTTTTAAGTTAATTTAAGTGCATTTTTTTGTTGAAATAGGTATTAGGAAGAGTAAATAGTAAGAAATCCTATGTATTTAATTTGACTTCGGGATAATAAATATGTTCAGTCTGCTTAACCCGAAGTCAGGTTACCTAATACTTATGCAAATCACCATATTGTAAACCTATTCAATAGATCAATAAGTTAAAATGGAAGATAAATCGATTAAGATTAGAATCAATAAGAAGAGTCCTATAGTAACAGGTGAGGTTAGAAACATTATTTATGTTGATAAACAGGACAATAATCTTGTTGAAGCAGCAGCAGAAATCCAGAAACTTCTAAACCAACTATCCCAGACTAATCCTACTAGTACTGAGCTTGAGAAGCTAACAGTTGTAGCCAAGGCTGCTGAGGGAATAAATAATAACCCAACCCTAAAAAATAAGGTAATCAATGCCCTTGAAGCAGGAGGCAAAGAAGCTCTTAAAGAAACCATAGATCATCCCCTAGTTAACATTTTAATGGCTACGATTGAGGGATGGACAGAAGCTTAAGGGTGAGCTATCAGTCATCATTCCATGTTCCCTCTTTAACAACACGCCATGCAGCTAGTTGATGTCGGCATAATTCGTGATTTTCCGGAAATGTACAGCTTAATCTTGCACGATGTGTCCGGAAATATCAACTAAAGTATTTAAGCGATCGCATTTTGCCAGAAGGTTTAGTGATATGCATTGATGCACACTGTTTGATCAGATCTGGCTGACTGGAGAGCCTGAAATCCAGCCAAATCTTGCTGCATTGATGCATTTCTTGATCATCGATGCTAGTGGTACGATGGCTCGAAGAGCCCGCTTTCAGCGATCGCTTTTGGTTGATCCGAAGAACCATCGCTTCTAGTTTCCCCCGAACACTGGGAAAACCCACTGGAGAAAGGTTTCAGCGGGTAAAATAATTTCATACAAAATTAATAGCTAATACTTGAGGGTAAGGGGTGATGTAATCGCGCTTCTTTCAAGGAGTATTACTTACATCAGGCAAACACGATTTATCCACGTAATCGAGTGACCGCTGGCATTTGACATCACAGCAATCACCATTTTAGTCAACAGCTCTATCCGACAATGAAACAGCCCTGGGGTGTTACGGGGGATTCCTCTTGCCTTAAAAGGATAAGCAATGTCCTCATGACTACAGCAGTTTGCACTTCAGTTAGGTACAAAGTTCTGGGTTTTTAGGGAGCAGGGAGCAGGTAGGTAAGCTATCAGCTGACCGCTGACCGCTGACCGCTGACCGCTGACCGCTGATAACTTACTATTCCTCAATAATATCTGTAAGCAAAAGATTCAAGTTTTCCACCGTTAACAGCGGCAAGTTAGGATTCTCCGTACTACTTACATTTTCTGGATTGGAAAACAAACTAAAACTAAACAGATATCGTCCCCTGGTTTGATTGGGGTTTTTCTGAGTCTGCCAATTGTCAATTTCCCGGACAATATTTGTTCGCAGTTGTTGAGTCACTGCTAACATATCGGTGGAATCCCCA
>NZ_JAAHHU010000667.1:0-2484 GCF_010672095.1 Moorena sp. SIO3I6
TCGGGAATTGATGCCAGCAGAGTTTGTCTATGATTGAGAGCGACTATGGCAGCAGCTTGGGAAAAGCTGGGTAAGTTGTAGGGTAAGCGAATTTTTTCGAGAGCAGCAATTAGTTCTGGATGAGCGATGCTATAACCAACACGGTGAGTAGCTAAACGAAATGCTTTGGAAAATGTCCTCAATATTACCCAGTTGGGATGCTCGGCTAATTCTTGGACTACTGAGGCTTGGCTGAATTCAAAGTAGGCTTCATCAATAACCACTAAAATATTATCTGGTAGACCACGCAACCACTCTAATTCCTGGGGAGTCAAGGGGTTGGCGGTGGGAGAGTTAGGATGAACTACAAATACTACTCGTATTGGTGGTCGTTGGGTCGAGGTTTCTGTTACGGTCTGTTCAATGGCTGCTTGGGCATCGTCGATCTTCATTTCAAAGTTTTCTTGCCGACGCCCCACACTCACTACTGGTATTCCTAAGGTCTGTGCCAGTATGGAATACATCGAGAAGGTGGGATTAGCGATTAGGATCGAGCCTTCTCCTCCTAAGCAGGTGGCAATTAAGATAGAACGAATTAGTTCATCGGAACCGTTGCCTACGGAAATCTGGTGTGGTGTTACTACCTTTTCTAGGGCAGCCGATTCGTTAACGTATTCTGCGATCGCATTTTTGAGTTTCCCATGTCCACCATCGGGATATCGATTAGCTTGAATCAGCTGTTGATAGCTCCAAGCTAATTTTTCCTTTAACTCTCCTGGTAAGTCAAAGGGGCATTCATTAGTATCCAGGCGATCTAGGGGAACAGTTGATTCTGGTGTTTTCCCTTCCTCGCCCCCAGGATGAGGTGTGTAGGCGGTTAATTCGGATAGATCAGAGCGGATGAATTGTAGCATTATCAGTTCTGTGTTGTCGGTTTGCCTTTGTACCTTTTACCGTATTCTTGGTCAACAGGTGGATAGTGTATGGCTAGAAATGCTTTAGCCTCAGCCTGATCCTGAATCACCCTGTCTAGGGTTGCGTCTAAGAGTGCATCCAGAATTTCCCGATAGTGTGCTCCTGGCTTATAGCCTAACTTTCTGAGATCATTGCCATCCAGTGGCGGTTTGACATGCCTCCAAGTGGTCAGATACTGCCAAATTTTACGTCGGATCGCTCTAGGACTATACACCCCAATCAATACTAAGGTAGGTAATTTATACTGGCGCAACATGTGGACGATTTGACTGTTGAGCTGGCATGTTGGTAGAGATTCTAGGAAATCTGCTTGCCATCCTTCAAGTTTTTGAAGACGCTCAACACTGTCTACGGGCAACTGTAGATTCTTGGCAACCTTAACCCGTTCGTCTGGTGCTAGATCAGCAATTAATACTTCCAAACGCATCTGCCAGTGCCTTAAGGTTTGCTCGGGGTCAAATCTCTGTAGCCAGCGCCCAAGCAAACGCACTCGCCACCATAATGGTTTATCTAGGGTCAGGGTAGGATGAAGACACCGCAACGCTCCCAATGAGGACAATAACTGCAATGCTGGTTGCCAGTAGGGGGCTTGCAACATATAGTTAAGTTCTGCTTTGAGTCGGGTTTGGAGTGCTGGTACTTTGGTGTTTTCGGCTAGGGTGCGCTGATATACCCCACTTTCAATGGCATAGTGGATATACTCCTTGGTTTGGGGTTCAATTTCAAATCCCAATCGCACCGCAAACCTTACCGCTCGATAGATTCGGGTTGGGTCTTCAATAAAGCTATTGGCGTGTAGGACTCGAATTTTATGCGATCGCAAATCTAACATACCCCCAAAGAAGTCCAACAGGGGCAATTGAGATTGGGGATTAACCTTTGTTAGCCTTGCTGCCATGGCGTTGATGGTAAAATCTCGGCGGTAAAGGTCTTGACGAATGGAACTAGCTTCGACTTCAGGATTAGCGGCGGGATAAGGATAGAACTCGGTACGAGCAGTAGCAATATCTACACAAAGGGAGCCCAATGTCGGGTCATTATGCCATAGCAAGGCTGCGGTTTGAAAAGACCCATGTACTTCCAAGCGCACGTTACGGTAAATTTTCCGGAGTTCCTTGGCCAGGGTGACTCCTGCGATCGCATCCGCTGAGCGGTGAAAGCCATCGACGACCAAGTCTATATCATTTAGGAGTAGTGTTTTTTTCCCATCCGCTAGTAACAAGTCTCTGACAGCTCCCCCAACTAGGTACAGATGCCAACCCCGCTGCTGAGCTTTCTCGGCAGCTATGGTCAGAAGTTCCCACAAGCTCGAAGCCAACAGAGGTTTGATGTTAGCCGGTTTCAGGTTGGCCGGTTTCAGGGTTGACCCGTCAACCTTCAACGGCTTTTCATTCAACCTCGTATCTTCCTGAAACAGTTGCCGCAATACATCAGTGCGGGTCACAATCCCCATTAGTTGCCCATCCTCTAGAACGGGTAAACGCCCAATATCGTAAGTCACCATCAAGGACTGAATGTCTGCCATCGAGA
>NZ_JAAHHU010000668.1:0-2481 GCF_010672095.1 Moorena sp. SIO3I6
AGTAAAGCCAGCACCTCCTGTTCTAAAATTTCCTGAGTCAACTGCTCTTGACGAAATACGAAAGCAGCACCAGAATCCTTAAAGCTAGCTGCATTGAAAGCTTGATGGTCTTCCGCTGCATAAGGGTAGGGAATCAGAATGGCTGGTGTTTCAGTTATCGCTAGCTCCGTTAAGGTTCCGGCACCAGCACGGCTAATGGCTAAGTTTGCCCGTTGCAGTAATGGTGCCATCTGGTCATAAAAGGGCATAGACAGGTACTGAGGATGGCTAAGAGTGTTAGCCTCTGGGTCTTTTTCTCCAGTTAAATGAACAATCCAAGCACCAGCTTCAAACCAGAGGGGAGCACATTGGCGCACTAGTTTATTCACTGCCACTGCTCCTTGGGAACCCCCAACCACCACAATCAAGGGTACCTCTGGTGGAATCGGGAGTTCCAGGGCCTGAGTCAGTTGAAAACTATCGCGCACTGGTGTACCAACGGTTACAGTTTTAATCCGGGGTAAGTACTTGGAAGCGGCTTCAAACCCTAGGGCTACGGTATTGCAAAAGGGACTTAGCCAGCGGGTTACTTTTCCGGGAATAGCGTTAGATTCATGTATAATGGTAGGTAGACCCTGCCACCGTGCTGCCATAATTGCAGGTCCAGCGATGTAACCCCCAGTGGTGAAGACACCATCAAATTTACCCTCTCTCAGCAGTTGCCGCACTTGCCAAATTGAACTGACCAGGCGGGTAACAATGCTTAGAGTACCGAGACCGAAGCGTTGTTGAAAGCCTTCTACGGCAATGGTGTGCAGGGGGTAGTCTGGTGGTAGCAACTCATTTTCAATGCGGTCAGGAACACCAAGCCACTCAATAGTGTAATTGGGTAAGTGTTGGGCTACTGCGAGGGCGGGAAATATGTGTCCCCCCGTACCACTAGCGGCAATCAGCAATCGAATGGGTGACTTAGACACGGCTATTGGTCTCCTTTATCAATTGGGTGAGGGACTTTTGTGTTGGGTTAATGGGAGTCTGGATCCCCCCTAACCCACCTTATTAAGGGGGGAATGGAGTAGGGAGTAGGGAGTAGGGAAACAATCCTGGATGGGATTGGACTAGACATAGGCTAGCAAACCAGATTTGGTATCATTGGTGAAACGTTGATGGTTGATTGGTTAGTGGGCTGACTCCAAAGGATTACCTTTCTCCAATCACCAATTATCAATTACTAATTACTAGTTACTAGTTACCAGAATTACCAGTTACCAGTTACCAGTTACCAGTTACCAGTTACCAGTTAACGATTACCAATGACCAATCCAGCAACCTTACTGCAACGACTATCCCAGTCTTTTACTACTAAAGTCAAGTCTATGTCTTGGGACTGGTCAGTATTTGTACTATTAACGGCAGGGTTGACCCTCGGCTCTCCTCTGAAAGCCCAAGCAGATAGTCCGGAAACCGCACCGCCTCAGCTTAAAGATACCCTCAGCCAAATTGATCGCTTCGCTAATGGCAAGGATGTTGAAGGGTTGCTGGGATTCTATAGCGCTAATTTTACTAACTCCGATGGCTTAAGTCGGCAGTTGATGGCAGAAGCGTTGACTCAATTGTGGCAGCGCTACCCTTTGTTGAATTACCGCACGGAACTGACGGATTGGCAGCAAGAGGGCAACGCAATTGTGGCAGAAACTGTGACTTATATTACTAGTAACGAACAGGATGCTAGTAAGACGAAATTTGAATCGACTTTGCGATCGCGTCAGCGCTTTGAAAACCAAAAAATTGTCTATTCAACCATTTTGGCAGAGCGTTCCCAAATCACATCAGGAGCCAATCCTCCCAAGCTAACGGTGAAGTTACCAGAACAAGTGCGTATTGGTCAGCGATTTAATTTTGATGCCATTGTCACCGAACCCCTCGGAGATGATTTGCTGCTGGGAGTAGCTATAGAAGAATCGGTCAGCTCAAAGCGCTATACTAATCCCACGGAGATTGACCTGGAATCTTTGGCTGCCGGGGGAATTTTTAAGGTTGGCCGAGCCCCACTGTTACCAGAAGACCGCTGGATTTCAGCTATATTAATTCGGGGGGATGGGATGATTATGATTACTCGACGGTTACATGTGGTTGAGTGATTAGGTTTGAAGGGAGTAGGGAGTAGGGAGTAGGGAGTAGGGAGTAGGGAAAGAGAGGGAAGTGTGGGAAGTGTGGGAGGTGTGGGGAGATGGGGAGATGGGGAGATGGGGAGATGGGGAGATGGGGAGATGGGGAGATGGGTAAAATTAGCCCTATCTATGTTTTACGAGAATGAAACAGCCCTGCTTCCCATGAGCTAGTGCATCAACAGAGAATCAAATCTTATTACTATTCCCGATTCCCGATTCCCGATTCCCGATTCCCGATTCCCGATTCCCGATTCCCGATTCCCGATTCCCGATTCCCGATTCCCGATTCCCGATTCCCAATTCCCTGTTCCCGACTCTCTATTCCCAATTC
>NZ_JAAHHU010000669.1:0-2476 GCF_010672095.1 Moorena sp. SIO3I6
TCCAAAGATGGTCAGGATGGGATAGAAAAACTGCTTCGGGGATTAGAGGTGAAAGCCATTATTTGTGACATCGAAATGCCCCGGCTGGATGGCTACGGCTTTTTAACTCGGGTCAAAGGAGAGCCAAGCTTAAAGACCTTACCCATTATTATGCTCACCTCCCGGAGTGGTTCTAAGCATCGCAAACTAGCTATGACTTTAGGTGCATCTGCTTATTTTTCTAAGCCTTACAATGAGCGGGAGTTATTGAAAACGTTAAATGAAATTATGGTAGAAGACGTATTGATTTAATATTGTTGGTAATATAATGTCCGGTTGACTACTTATCATTTTTAGTTGTTCGTCAATTAACGATTAATAATTAACGATTTACCTAAAGACGAAGTGATTAACCGGACTCGTTCGCGTAGCGTAGCCCTTCGGGCTAATCGCTTTTAGCGGAAGCTTAGCTTCATCGCGAAGCGTGGCCTTAGGCCAATCTCTTGGTGCGCGTTCACGCTTAGCTCCCACGAAAACGCTGGGTCGCACCGGATCATGGGTTATTTCGTCAAAGTTTCAGCGTTAACGAGGGTGCTATTGAGATCAGACTTAAAAAATAACTCTTCCTAGCTCAACTCCCCCAAACTCGACGATATTGCTTGAGCTTCTCCGAACCAGGGCAGTCTGCACATAGTAGTAGTAATTGAAATGGTCAAAGGTATGACCTGATTCACTACTGGTTGAACTTCCCTCGAAGGTATAAGCAGTTTCGCTTCTGGTATCCGAATTAAAAACTAATCCAGAGACAGTATTAACAGCACCATCACGCTTTCTAATGCGTCGTAGTGCTGCTGTGACACGAGCATTCGTACTTCTTCCCGTCGAATCACGGTAGGAAACACTAATGTTGTTGGCATTTTTAACATTAACAGACACTGGACAAATGACAGTAATTGAACCGGTTTTTTCTGGTTTGAACTTAATCCGTCCCGCCGTGATCAGATAAAGGTCTTGTTGTATAGCAGAATCAATGGGAACACATCCTGCTCCATCCATCACCCAATCAGGAACCTGAGCCAGGGCTTTACTAGCACCAAATGTTGTAGTCTGGGCCAATAACGCTCCGATTAATAGTGCTTTTTTCATGTTTATTTCCTCATCACAACTTGCTCAAGTCAATCTGGGATGCACCTATATAGTTATCACCCAAGTCTTTCCTTTTTACGCAAGAGGATAAATTTCACCTAGAGCAGGGGTGGAGGAATCAGAAAACTCACCCCCCATCCTCTCACTCATAAGGGTAGGTTTTTTACTTTGACGTCAGGTGTGGGGTGTGGGGTGTGGGGTGTGGGGTGTGGGGTGTGGGGGATAAGAAAATATACCATTATTGTCGTTAAAAATCATCATTGTCTTGATGCAGCGCGGTCATGGGGGTTTCCCCCATGACCGCGCTGCATCGCTTGTTCGTTGTTTTCCTTTTCCTCTCCCTCTGGGTCGTCCCATGTTTTACCCAAATGTAAAAAACCTACCCCTGTGAGCCATCCTCTCATCCCTCATTAGATATACAGATATATACAGAGTATGCGATCGCATTCGCTAGTTTTGCGTTGTTTGTTTTGCGTTGTTTTTGAATGAGTACACACGGCTTTTGAGATATCCTGTATCGATCCCTTTCCCTAAAAAAAATAAGAGAGCCGTCTTCAAGCTCTCTTGATCATCAGGGTGCATCTACAATAATCACAATATAGCAGTTTTAATGAGGGGTGTCACCCCTCAGCTTAATTTTGCCAAATGGCTGTGCCTTCCACTTCCAGTTAACCCTTGGCACTACCTAGGACAGGTGATGAGAAAGTTTAATCAAATTTGGACAGATTTTCCCTTAGAGCGTTGGTCAACTAATACAAGCTAACAAAATGCTGAACATATGAATCAAACGAAAATCTAGATCATCCCATGCCCCAATTTATCCATTTACCCCTATACCCATGATCAAATTCGATTCCGGAAGAGTTACTGAGGGTGGAATATTCTCGAATCAATGATTAGTACAGGACTTAGACACCAAGACCCTTAAAACCCGGTTTCTCTTATCAGTCAAAGGCTGAAATCGGTGTAATTACCCTCAATAACCGGGTTTGCGCCGTAAATCCTATAGGATTTGTCGAACGTTACGAATTCATAGGCTTTTTAAACAAAGTTTAAGTTAAGCAAATTTCTCTGAACAGAGTCTACCAAAAGTTCAGCCAAGTTGATACATTAATCATAGGCACACAAACCAATCGGAATTCAGGACTGTGCCTCCTGTCCTGAAGAACTTACAGCCCTAGAAACTTAGTCATAGAGATTAACAAGACATGTAGGGTAAGGTAGGCGTTAAATCAGCATGAATGGGAGTAATTGAGTTTAATTACCACCTACCCTAGACAACTAAAACCATGTCTAGCCCTAATTGGTCGATGTTTTAACTAGCTAGTGGTAATGATCTGAAGCATCTTTG
>NZ_JAAHHU010000067.1:0-36206 GCF_010672095.1 Moorena sp. SIO3I6
ATATAGCAGTCGCCAGGGCAGGCGCGGACATGACAAAAGTCTCAAACCTAAGTAAGCGCAAGAGTTTGACTTCTGACTTCTGACTTCTGACTTCTGACTTCTGACTTCTGACTTCTGACTTCTGACTTCTGACTTCTGACTTCTGACTTCTGACTTCTGACTTCTGACTTCTGACTTCTGACTTCTGACTTCTGACTTCTGACTTCTGACTTCTGACTTCTGCTATATCTTGTAGATTAATTATCTAAATCATAGAATTAAAAGCTTATAAAATCTAGTTTTATTAATGGGTTAATGGTTAATTTAAAAATTGTCATTGTTCTTCAATTAACCATTAACCATTATATTTGCATAACTATCAGGTAAACAGGATTGTTTTCCTACTCCCTGCTCCCTGCTCCCTGCTCCCTAAAAACCCATAAATTTGTACCTAATTGAATTGCCAACCGCTGTAATCATTAACCATTAAAGAATTTGGAAACTGAGCTTTCAATGCTGGCAATACTGGACAGGGTTTCTTCTGCTGCAAGTTATCTCCTTTACCACTAAAGGTATTCCACCGAAATGGTCCCAAATCGGCGGCGGCCATCCACAGCAATCGTTTAGCTCGGGTCATGGCTACATAGAGTAAGCGGAATTCTTCAGCAGTCTTAAGCTGTGCGGCTTGTTCCCAAGCCTCGGGTGCCATGGGTAAGGGTTTACCGTGAAGGTAGGCACGAATTTGAGCTCTGGCTACTTCTGCTAGGGTAAATTCTCCCAAAAACTGAGCAGCAGTAGGTACCCACGGATTACCTGGAAGGGTGTCTTCATGGAGAAAGGGCAAGAAAACATAGTCCCAGTCTAATCCTTTGGCTTTGTGCATGGTGATTACAGTCAGTTGATGGGAACGCAGATAAGGGGATTCTGTATTGTCTGGGTCTACAGGTTCAAAACGTTCTGAGCTAACGATTTCCTGAAGTACTGTTAGAGTTTCACTGATAGAACTGTTGCCAAAGGTCTGTTTTGCTATCCGTTCGGCTAATTTATCTGCTGTGGCTAGCTCGGATTGGTCATAGTTTAAGGTCTGAGCTAGGAAGGAAATTAGGTGATAATTGGGCAGTTCTAGACGAGCACGTAGTAAATCACAGCAGTAGCGGCGAGCTTTGATAACTGCTTTGGTCTGGGGTGGGTCCAATGGACCAGGATAGAGGAATTGTTCGGGATAGGTCGATAAAGCATTGAGGTCTTGGGTGGGAATTAACTGACGTTTTACCAAGACATCTAGGGCAGCTTTTAGGTAATCCGGAGAATGGGGACGGTCGAGAAATTGCAGCAGTGTTAGGATTTGACTGGGAACGTGGGATTCGCGATCGCGTTTTTGGACATCATACACTTCAATCCCATGCTGGCGTTTGAGATACTCCAGTTGTTCCACCACAAAGGTCCCTTGTCGATTCTCCCGCACTAACACAGCAGCGTTATGGTTTTGGTTTTTGGCAAATAGCTCTACTACTCGCTTTCCAATCAGCTCGACGGTGTGGTAGATGTCCTTAGGAGTGTAGAGTTCTAAACCTCTCCCTTCTGGATTTGGGTTGGCATCCGGTTGAGGGTCATTGGCATCTACTCGACGAATGGTTTGAGGACGAAAGGGTAGCTCGGTGGATGGTTGGGTTTGGGGGATAGAGTCTGGCTGTGGTACTGTTTCGGTAGAGTTTTTGCTGCCATAGGTGCTATTGACCCAATTCACGATAAAGTTGGCAGCATCGATAATAACCTGGCTACTGCGACCCGCTTGATCCATTGTGGCTAAACGTCCTATTCCCTGACATTTTTGGCAAAACCAATTGAAATAAATCGGGTCAGCTGGGGTAAAGGTAGAGTTAATGGCTTGATTGGGGTCTCCAACTCGGATCAGATTTAGGGTATGGTGTGGGGTTGTTCGCGTAGCGTGGCCAATAGGCCAAGGTTGGTTTGGTTGGGAGGTTGAAGGTTGGGAGGTTGAAGGTTGGGAGGTTGAAGGTTGGGAGGTTGAAGGTTGGGAGGTTGAAGGTTGGGAGGTTGAAGGTTGGGAGGTTGAAGGTTGGGAGGTTGAAGGTTGGGAGGTTGTTCGCGTAGCGTGGCCAATAGGCCAAGGTTCAAGGTTTGGTTCGGAACTAGCTGGGAATGTGGCTAGGGTTTGCAAGAGTCGGTATTGTAACGGTGTGGAATCCTGGGCTTCGTCTTCAAAGACGGCAAAAAATTGATTTTGCCAGAGCTGACGGATGGCATCGTTTTGTAGGACTCTCAGCGCGGCTAGAATCATGTCATCGTAGTCGATAAACTCACGCGATCGCACTATGGTTTGATACTGTTGATACAGTCCTGCTGCGATCGCTAATATCCCATATTCATCGGTTGTCTGTTCACTGAGGTGCCACAAATCTGCTGGTAATAACCCAGAACTTTTGGCTTCATGGATAACAGTGTAGGCCAGGTTAGGTAACACTTCCGTTCGCAATACGGATTGTCTGCGCAACCGTTCTGTTTCTTCTCCATCAAAGCTTCGACCTTCGAGCAAGGTAAGATACCGGCGTGGATAATTAGCAATCCACTGTTCCACACAAGCACGGATTAAGCGATGACTTTGATTTGGAGTTACTAGAGTACTACTGTCTAGATTAAGTCCCGATAATTCTGGATGACGGTTAGCAATGTAGAGGGCTAAACCATGTAAGGTATAGACTACAAAACTATTTTGTGGGACCTTAAGGGTTTTTAGGTCATCGCGGATTTTAGCTCGAATACTGGCAGCCGCAGAGCGAGTGAAGGTGACTACCAGCAATTGATATCTGCTATGGAGTTGGTAATTTGCGATCGCAATTGCTGCAGCTTTTGCCATGCCAGTAGATTTCCCAGCACCAGGGACAGCAGAAACCGCTAAGGTTCCCCCTTGCCAGTCGGCCATTGGTTGTTGTCCCCGTCTTAAACTATTGCGGAGTCGTTGTAGTTCTTGGGCACGCCAAGCGGCGAGGGGGGTTTGCTGTGAGCCTGACTTGGTATCTGTATCCTCTGACATGTTGAGATTTGCTGCAAGTGACTATTTTTTGGTATTGTAATTAGCCCAGGTTGCAAATCGCTATCGCTTTTGGTTAAGCTGGTTGGTCATTCAACCATTAGACCTCGCGAGTAGGGACAGATTTTCACAGGGAACTCAGATCCTAGAGTAGCTTAATCATTCTTCATAAATTCGTAAAATGATCACTAATTACGCAAAAATGAGCCAAAAATGGGCTTATTATGCGTTTTTATCCATAAAACATGCCAAAACTACATTGGCAGTTTTAGTTCTGCTGAGGATATTTTAGGAACGGAAACTCTCAAAGACTTCTTTCGCTTTTCTCATTTTAAGGAGGAGATTATGAAGCGAGTTGCGATGTTTTTCATGTCCTTGATGGCTGCACTGGTACTCATTGCTACCCCAGCTTATGCAGTGACTATTCAAACAGGGATGATTAACCTGAATTCCTCAGGCCCAGCTGAAACAACAAATGGTGACACAAGCACATTCACAGAAGTGTTCTTCCCAACCCCATTTCCGGAAGGCTCAGATGTGATCGTGATTCCAATGGTTCAAACCTTTAATGGAGCAGATACCCCTGGTGTCAGGATCGCAGATGTAACCACGGAGAGCTTTAAGTTCAGAATGAACGAATTAGTTCGGGGTGGTCCAAGGCAGGCCCTCTCAGATGGTCCACATACAACTGAAACCATAGGTTGGATCGCTATCGGTGAGTAATCGCTCTTAGGGGTTTTTTCTGACCCCTGTCGCCTGTGCCCCATGGATGGGGCACAGGCGATTTAAGTATTTGGTTCGGAGTTCCCTGAAGACTAAGCAAACTAGAAAAAATCCTTTGGGATGATCAGCGAATAACTATCAAAATTAGGTCTACCAGCTTCCAAGCTATAATCACTATAGACGCTGATCTTGAAAAGAGGTCAAAGGAATGGTGGAACGGCCGCCCCGCTATAGCAAAGAAGAATTCGCCCAACGAGGCAATCATATTGGCATTGCTGAGGGGCGGAATGAATATGAGTGGGGTGGGCATCCTGCCTGGGAATATTGATAACCGTCAAGATGCCGGTTCCACGCCTGATGCCGTTAAGCTGTATCAGCCTTATTTCAACTTTCACTGGTCACAAGCCTTAGGATAGTTCACTGGCGTTAACCGCTCCAACCCAAGATTCCGAAAGATGACTCTATACTCAAAGTGTAGAGTTCTAGTGGATCACAGGATCAGCAATGAAGATTAAAGTAGTTATTTGGCAAGAGCATGGGGTATGGTGTGGCTCAGTTCCAGCACTACCTGGATGTCATACATGGGGTGAAAGCTATGAACACCTTATAGAAATGCTTGAAGAAGCTGTCCAGGGTTGGATTGAGGTGGCGAGCGAAAGGGAAGAGTTTGAGCCTGATAAGCAGTTAGTTGAACTATCCCTATGAAGTCTATATCTGGCAAGGCTCTCTGCAAAATTGTTGAGAAGCGAGGATGGGTTCTCAAACGAATCAATAGTAGTCATCACATTTATAGCAAGAAGGGTGTTCAAGCTATTCTCTCTATCCCTGTTCATGGCAACCGAGATTTACCGACTGGAATTTTAAGTAAGCTCATGAGGGATGCTAATCTCAGGGAAGAAGACTTGGGTAAGTAAAGTTGTGTTTACTATTGGTCTAGCAGGTTCCGATCTATAATCACCATAGACGCTGATCTTCTTGAAAAGAGGTCAAAGGAATGGTGGAACGGCAGCCCCGCTATAGCAAAGAAGAATTCGCCCAACGAGGCAATTATATTTATGAGATTCAAGTACGTCCTTTGCTTGAAGAAGGCAATTATGGAAAAATCGTAGCGATCGACATTGAAACGGGAGCTTTTGAACTTGCCGATACTCCGATCGCGGCCACTGATCAACTCTATGAGCGATACCCTGATGCCCAACCTTGGGTAATTCGGATCGGACATCGTGCAGTTTATCGTTTTGGTTCTCGGAGCTTGAAGAAATTGGTATGATGCAAGGCTTTGTTAACCAAAATTGTGAAGCGGTTTATTGCTATTATCAGTTCAACCTAAAATGTACCCTTTAAGGGGTAACTCTGAGAACCGTAAGAGTGTTTGCAGCTATCCTAGAAAAAATCCAGGACAAAATTCTTCGACAACAGTATGTGATGACGATCCATGCTGATGAAGAAATGGATGACGACAATCTGATGCTGGCGGATGTTGAGCAGGCCATTCTCACTGGTGAAATTATCGAGCGTCAGAAGGATAGAGCTACCGCAGAGTACAAATACCGGATTCAAGGATATTCAACTGATGGCGATCCTGTGGAAGTAATTGTTAAGCTAGGCTCATCTGGCAAGGTTATAATCATCACAGTCTATGCACTCTGAAATTGAAGAATTTACTGTTTGCGATGTTTGTGGTTTTGCTGAAGCCAGAACTCGCTATGGATCTCGAGCCTATGGGAAAGGAAAAGATCTACTGGTGATTGAAAATGTACCTATGGTTAGCTGCCCTAGTTGCGGTACGAGTTACTTAACATCATTGACTCTTAAAGAGATTGACCGTATTAAGCGCGATCGCAAGACAGTAGCAGTAACAAAATCTGTGAAGGTTGCTAGTTTCTAAGTTTAATATTAACGAGTCCACTAAACACAGGGAACTTCAATATCATGGCAGATGGTAAATCCAAAGTCGCACTGATTACCGGCGCATCATCGGGTATGGGCAAAGAAATGGCCAAATCTCTGCTGAAGGATGGTCTGACCGTAGTAGTGGCGGCACGTAGTGTTGAGAAAATGGCTGACCTTAGAGAGTTGGGTGCTCACCCACTCCGTTGGACATCACCGATGAGGCCAGTATCCAGGCTGCGGTGAATGAAATTCTAGACACTTATGGCAAGGTCTCGCCCCGCTGACCTTAACCGTTAGACTTTGCTGAGTATCAGTAGATGGTCTTGCAGAAGTGTTAACATTGACTTTGTCTTTTAGATGTGCTTCCATTGTCAAGCACCAAATGCACTACAGTTGCGTTTACCTAAAGGTGAGAGTGATCGCAACATTGGGCTAGACAAATCATTATGGATCAAATCATAGCAAAGGTTTTCTTAGAATGCGTTCGCGCAATCGATGCCAGCGAGTTGATAAGTCGCGTTTCTTCCACGGACAAAGAGTTTAGCTTTCAAAATTGGTTTGCTGTTCGTCTTGAAAGGCTTTCCTTGAACTTCGATGAACCTTCAAGAAATGCTTATCCAGACTTCAGGCTTGTTGATTTCCCCCTTGGCTTCGAGATAAAAGGATTAGGATTTCCAGGCAGGGAAGCAAACTATGACTGCAATAGTCAAGTGCCCTCAGGTCTGCATAATGGGAGGACAATTTACTATGTGTTTGGACGATACCCAGCAAAAACCAAGGAAAAGAACTATCCAGTCTATGATCTTGTCATGTGTCATGGCAATTTCTTAAATGCAGACCATTCTTATATCCATAAAAATAAGAATCTTAAAGGTTTCGGTAGCTATGGAGACATTATGATTCGTGACCGAAAAATGTATGTTGCACCTACACCATTTGCCCTTACGGATGGCACAGAACGCCAAGTTACTCTGATTGCTCCAACTGGCTTTAAATGTGGTATAGATTTAAAACACTCGGGTACTATCACACGTATAGAGACTCCAAGGCTGATCAGGGGTTATTACTTTGATATGATTGAACATACGCTTACACCTTCCTATATAGATAATCCAAACGCAGGAAAGAAACACACATTTGAAGTTTTTCGTGCAGCAAAATCTTTAGGACCAACAGTCACTCTTCGTTGATATGGAACTTTCATTCACAAGTCTTTTTTCTGGTGCAGGTGGCTTAGATCTCGGCTTTGAAATGGCTGGTTTTAAACATCTATACTCCACAGATATTGATAGATGGAGCGTTAAAACACTCCGTAAGAATCGACCTGAATGGGATGTTGAAGAAGCTGATATTCGAGAAGTATCAGAAAGAGATTTACCTGATAGTGATGTAATTTTAGCAGGCGTTCCATGTCAGGGCTTTTCACTGGGCGGGAATCGAAAGGAAAATGACGAGAGGAATTTTCTGTTTCAAGAAGTTGTCCGAATGGCAAAGATCAAGAAGCCTCGCTTTATCGTAATTGAGAATGTTCTCAATCTCAGGACAATGAAAGAACCCAAAAGTGGAAAGCCTTTTGTTGACGTAATTTCAGAGCATTTCAAGAGTCTTGGATACTACATAAAATATAATGTATTCAGAGTATCTGGTTTTGGAGTGCCTCAAACGAGAAGAAGATTTATTTTTATTGCCAGCTTCGACCGATTTCCCTCAGCTTTTCACTGGCCCACGCCAGAGCCAGATACACCAGCATCAGCCTATTTAGCTGATCTGGCTGCCAATCCATTCATTTCCCTTCCTAATCATTGTCCTGAATGGGGCTTCAAAAGCCGTGTTCATGAGGAGACTGGAAAGGAATTTGATCCTACTGAGACCCCTGTACCATGTAGATTCTCTCGAACTGGATCTGACGGACATCCAATAAGATCTTTGGATGCCCCATTTCCTGCTATTGATACTGGAACTATTTGGGGGTGGGCTCAGGGAAATGTGGTGGCAGAAAGAAAGGAAAAAGATCGCGTCAATGGGCAATTTGTAAGGAATCCAAATATTAACTTAAAGCTATGGCGTATCAGTGCAAGCCGTCTGCGACGCTTTACTAATCGTGAATATGCCCGACTTCAAACTTTCCCAGACTCATGGGTATTTCATGGAGGAAATAAACGTCATGTCCACCAGCAGATTGGCAACGCTGTTCCTGTACAATTTGCCTATCGAGTTGCCTGTTTTCTTCAAGCAGTTTACCAAGCACAGTGTTTAGGCCAACCAATGAATTTATTTACTAATAATACGGTATTACAACTGGAATTAAATTTATAACTCAATAATTCGGTATGATCATGCCGATTGGTAGGTTGCTTTGAAGGACAAATCCCAAAAATACCTAGGCCATCCCTAGCGGTTTTAACAGGGTGACAATGGGCATGTAGAAGCTGGAGATTATTATAGGAATTCCCAGTTAGGCTCCCAGTTACCACCTTTTTACCCCGCTTTACAACTATTCGCTACTGTAGCAGTAATCCTGTCACCCCAGTATCAGGGTAGAGTAAACTTTACTATCACCGTTATTCAGTTGTAAAAAGTCCGAGACCTTGCCATCCGTCCCTGAGCCGATATAGACTCATTTAGGATGAACGAGTCGCACACAAGCGCTTGCACTGAACCCTCCATGCTTGATTGCCCTCATGCACTTTTTTAAGACTTGGCCGCGTCAGTGAAGCCTACCGTTAGGCTTTTGCTTCCTTAACAAAGGCTTCCAGTTGGGCTTGGGGGGCAATCGTTCCTGGCAAGATTAATTTAAGTTTAAGGCTCAAGTGACAATAGTGTTCAGGCAAATCCGTATAAAGCCAACAGGTATATTTACTCAGTGAACTTGACAAACTATCGAGTTAAAATCTAAATGAAATCATTCAACCTAACTGAGCTTGCCAATAAATACCAATCGGATAAAGGAACTGAGTATTTCGATAAACATGGCTACACGCTCATATATGAAACGTTGTTTTGGCCCCTCAAATCAAAACCTATCACCTTCTTAGAAATTGGCTTATGTATTGGTGGTCCCGAGTTCGGTGATCACTTGTTAAGTCGAATCCCCACTGACATGCCATCAATTCGCATGTGGACAGACTATTTTGATAATGGGCATGTTTATGGTTTTGATATTAATGATTTTAGTCATTTAGAATCAGAAGTTAGAAACTTTAAATTTGTCAAGGGTGATTTAAGTGACCAAAATGATATTACCAATTTGGTGAAGGTGACAGCTCAGCTTGAAGGCAAGCAAAATTTAGTTGTTTACGATGTGATATTGGATGACGCATCACACGCTTCTTTTCATCAACAACAAGCTTTTGCTCTGTTATTTCCTTCCTTGAAACAAAATGGTATTTACATTATTGAGGACTTACATTGGCAAAGTCCAAGTTACGAAGATAAACTTCCAGATGTGCCTAAAACTATCGAATTATTGGTGCAATTGGAAAATCTTAATAATGGCTATGGGGTGTTATCAAATAACTATTTATTCCGAAATGAAATTATGAATTTTATTGATGATATTAAATCAATAAAATTTTATTGTGATCAAAAGCTAGCTATTATTACTAAAACTTAACCAAACAATATAGCAGTTGAAGTAAAGCTTAAGACATCTTATGCTCCCTGCTCCGAAGTCCCTGCTCCCTGCTCCCTAAAACCCAGACATTTGTACCTCACAAGTCGTAGAATTGCTATAATTTTTAAAAGATAAGGAGAATTATTTTTTGCAATACAGCAAGCTGGAATTTAAGTTTTTGCCTGAACATCTAAGAAATGGTCAGGTTATTGATATCCCATATATAGTAAAACGTCTAGATGCTGCCAACGAAGCTCTTAAAACAAAACCATTGGGATATACACTTCAGTCCTTAACTGAATTTAGCCCTGTTGTTAAGGAAAGAAAGCGTTTGCGTGAGACGAATTTTAATGCAAGTCATGATGATCGTGAAAAACTTGATATTCAGTTGAATAATGCCTTCTACTTTAATTCAGAAAATGTAGACTTGGGCGATCCAGATGCTCAATCTATTGTAGAAGCAGCGCGTGATTTCCTTTATCCTAGCGATCGCAATCGACTTTGGTTGCTGCCTGCCTTTGTTGAAAGGGAAACTATTGCTCATGTTGCTACTTACCATCAGCGTTTACTGCCCAGGGGCCGCGTTATCGTTGTTAGTCCCGATCAGAAAACATTGACAGCAGCTGCACCTCATTGTGATGTTGTTATCGATCAGTGCCAGGTTTTGGAACAGATTAATATCAATGCATTACGAGAAGAGGGGTTTTTACCAAAGCATAGAAATGTTCGCTTGAGTGGAAAAGGAACGACACTTTTAGCTGGATTCATTTGGGCTATGGCTCATGGATTAATTAATGATAAAACCTATATTGGCCATACTGATACTGATGAAATCAACTTAGATTTTTATGGACCTTATTATCAGACAGATTCAAAAGAAAGACTTCATGTTATTCCATATAGACCTGCCGAGTACATGGCAGCAGCAGCGGCATACATGCCAAGCTCTCATCAAATCTCTGTTGTTCAACCTGCCAAAGCAGGTGTGCGAAGAAAAGGGGAAGTCTGCTTGCCAGCATGGATGATGATGGCTAATACGACAATTGGAGATGCCAAAATGAGGCAGATGGGCTTGGAGCTTTGTCGCGTTGCATGGCCATCTCCTGGAGAAGCAATTGTTTGGGCACCTGTGTATCGAGATATGCCATGGCAGGGAACAACGGGGTTTGATTTGGATCGGTATGCAAAGGCGTTTTATATTGAGATGGGATTTAGTGGGCTTGGAAGTAACGAGAATTATGCATTTGTACAGGTAGGAATTCCTGCTCCCAAAATTGAGAGCTACGGTGTCTCAGAAGTAGATGATATCGGACAAGCTATATGGGCAACAAGTATTTATTCAACACAAGAGCAGTTTTACTATCACCAGTTAATGAAAGAAGGCTCAGCCGAATTCGCTCCGGGATATTCTGATGATCTGATTAAAGCATTTAATGAACAGTTTGCTGGTGTAGAACTGCGTGTACCATTCACATGTCCTCCTGAGATTTTACAGGATGATTCTGGAAAACTCTATATTGTCTCTGAGGATTCTAATCCAAATAGAGCAATGTATTGTGCTGGTCCATTCTATTATCCATCACCAACAAGAATGTTGGAAATGGGAGTTATCAATTTAGATAAAGTCAGGGAGGTACCGAATCTGAGCACAAGTGCGAACAAGTTGCCTGGTAGTTTGGGTTGAGCCTTGCCATCTATCCCAGAGTCCATATAGACTCATCTAGAATGGTTAGAGCCGAACACTAAACTATGCATCGCATCGCCGCTACTCCGGGAGGATGGAACCCTGAAGCTGAAGGGGTTATCTTCATCGAACAAACCCCAGCACCGATTATTTTCCTCACTGCTGCTGACACCGATATCCAAACCCTAGCCGCATCAGTATCCCAACTTCCCCCAGATTTCCCAGCTATCCGAGTCGCTAACTTGTTGCAGTTGCAGCAACAACTAACCATTGATACCTATGCTGAGGATATTTTAGCCAAAGCACGGATTATCATTATCAGATTATTGGGTGGACGCTCCTACTGGTCCTATGGCTTAGAAGTGGTGAAAGAAACAGTAGAACAAACTGGCGCTACATTATTGGTTTTACCAGGAGATGACCGACCAGATCCTACCTTAACTAGTCACTCCACAGAAACTATTCCGATAGTGAATCAATTATGGCGCTACTTTACAGAAGGCGGTGTTGAGAATTTCACTAATGCTCTGAAATTTGTGGCAGATGTATGCCTGGAGCAAACCAATAATCCACCACCACCCAAACCTGTGCCTCGGGTTGGGGTTTATCCATGGCAATCGGGGATAAAGGTTAACAGCTTTAAGGTTAGCAGGTTGAAGGTTAGCAGGTTGAAGGTTAGCAGGTTGAAGGTTAACAGGTTGAAGGTTAACAGGTTGAAGGTTAGCAGGTTGGTTGAAAAGTTGAAGGTTAGCAGGTTGAAGGTTGTTCGCGTTCGCGCAGCGTCGGCTTTGCCGAAAGCGTGGCCTATTGGCCAAGGTTGGGAGGATAACCAGGAACCAAATAACCTACCCGAAGGCAACACCAAGGGCGAACAACCTACCCTACTCGAAGGCCAAAGGCAAACAACCAAACAACCTTCAACCAAAACAAACCTTCAACCTTCAACCAAAACCAACCTTCAACCTTCAACCAAAACAAACCTTCAACCTTCAACCAAACAACCTTCAACCAACATAAACCTTCAACCTTCAACCAAACAACCTTCAACCAAAACAAACCTTGGCCTATTGGCCACGCTTCGCGAACAACCTGCTAACCTTGAAGCTACTGGCAATCTTAAAGTAGGGATTTTGTTCTACCGTGCCCATTACTTAGCGGGAAATACAGCACCGATTGATGGGTTATGTCAGGCTTTGGTAGAACGGGGCTTGGAACCTGTGCCAGTATTTGTCTCTTCTTTACGGGATCTAGAAGTACAACGGGAATTGTTAGGCTATTTCCAAACTCCCGATAGCTCTAGTAGTGCGATTGAGCTTTGCTCACGCTACGCGATCGCAGTGTTGCTGAATACGACTAGTTTCTCGGTGGCTAAGTTGGATGCTGAGGTACATCAGTTGGAGTTGTGGGAACGGCTGGATGTGCCTGTGTTGCAGGTTATTTTAAGTAGTGGCACGGTGGAACAGTGGGAGTCTGGGTTTCAGGGATTGATGCCCAGGGATACTGCTATGAATGTGGCGTTGCCAGAGGTGGATGGGCGAATTATTAGCCGTGCCATTTCCTTTAAGTCGGCGCAACGGTGGAATCCTGCTCTGGAAACGGATGTGGTGGTTTATGAACCGGTATGCGATCGCATTCAGTTCGTAGCAGATTTAGCCATGAATTGGCTACGGTTACGAGAAACCCTACCGAATCAGAGAAAGGTTGCTCTGATTTTAGCGAATTACCCCAATCGAGATGGCAGGCTGGCCAATGGCGTAGGATTAGATACCCCGGCCAGTTGTGTAGAGATTTTAAAAGGGTTACGGGATGCTGGGTATTGGGTTGAGAAGATTCCGGAAACTGGGGATGAGTTGATTGAGTGGTTGACCGCTGGGGTGACCAATGATCCGGAAGGATGGCAGTTACGTTTGGTACGACAAGAGTTGAGTTGGCAGGAGTATTGGGACTATTTTCAAGGGTTACCGATAGGGGTTCAAAAGGGAATCCGTGAGCGTTGGGGAGAGTTTGATGTTACAGCAAGTTTCGCCCCCCTAGCCCCCCAACTTTGGGGGGAAATTGAGTTAAAGTCCCCCAGAATTGGGGGATTTAGGGGGCTTGCAGCTAAAGGTAGTGAGGTCAATCCATCTGAAAACGGCTGTAACGGTAAAGACAGCAACGATGGCAAGGGAGAGATAACCGAGATTTCAGGATTTCCCATTTCAGGGATTCAGTTGGGAAATGTGTTTGTAGGGATTCAACCGTCTCGGGGTTATGATCTTGACCCAGCTTTGAATTATCATGCTCCCGATTTGGAACCCACTGATGGGTATTTGGCATTTTATTATTGGTTGCGGAAGTGTTTTGGTGCCCAAGCAATTGTTCATGTGGGCAAGCATGGGAATTTGGAGTGGTTACCGGGTAAGAGTTTGGCCTTGTCAGAGTGCTGTTATCCAGAAGTAGCCTTAGCAGCCATGCCTCATTTGTATCCATTTATTGTCAATGATCCGGGGGAGGGTGCTCAAGCAAAGCGTCGCGCTCAAGGGGTGATTATTGATCATTTAACCCCTCCCATGACTCGTGCTGAACTTTATGGTCCTCTGCAACAGTTGGAGGGATTGGTTGATGAGTATTATGAAGCGCAGAGTTTGGATTTATCTCGGTTGCCAATTATTCGCGATCGCATTGTTAGACTTATCCTTGATGAGCATTTACACGAAGATTTGGGGATTGAAGTAGACGACATCGAAGCTGGAGAATCGGAAATTACTAATCAAATTGATGCTTATCTTTGTGAGTTGAAAGAAGCTCAAATTCGAGATGGATTACATGTATTTAGTCAATGTCCTAAAGGACGTCAGTTGCGGGATTTAATAGTAGCAATTGCTCGTCATCCAGGAAAGAATCGTATCGGCTTAACTCGTGCTTTAGCTCAGGATTTAGGTTGGGGTTTTGACCCCCTAACGGAAGAGTTTTCAGTGGTTAAGGAGATAGCAAAAAGCAGTATAGAAAGGGAACAGGGAACAGAGAATAAGGAACAGGGAACAGAGGAATGCTATAGTGGTAAATATACTGTTGGTGATTTGGTTGAAGTATTAGAAGAAGAAGCGTCTAAATTAGTAGAACAAATCATCACTAATTATCCATTAGCGATTACTGATGATCGATTACCGATTACTAAAACAACAAAACAAGAATTAGATTGGATACGCGATCGCCTGTTACCAGCACTGCAACAAACTAATCAGGAACTCACCCAATTGTTAAGGGGATTAGAGGGGAGATATGTACCGAGTGGGCCATCTGGTGCGCCGACTAGAGGACGACCGGACGTTCTGCCCACAGGTCGCAATTTTTACTCTGTTGATATCCGTGCCATACCCACAGAAACAGCTTGGGATGTAGGCAGAAAGGCAGCTGAAGTGCTAGTGGAGCGCTATACCCAGGAAAATGGTGAGTATCCCAAAACCCTAGGGATTTCGGTATGGGGCACATCTACCATGCGTACCGGGGGAGATGATATTTCTGAAGCTCTGGCGTTGTTGGGAGTGCGACCGATTTGGGATGGGTCCTCACGGCGGGTGGTAGACTTTGAAATATTGCCAGTGTCTGTGTTACAACGTCCTCGGGTGGATGTGACCCTGCGCATCTCTGGCTTCTTTAGAGATAGTTTCCCCAATTTAATCGACCTATTTCACAATGCAGTAGTTGCTGTGGCAAGCCTGGATGAATCACCATCAGACAATCCTCTAGCAGCCCAGGTGAAACAGGAAACAGACTATTGGTTACAGGTAGGGTTGAGTCAGTCCCAAGCCCAAATGCGATCGCACTACCGCATCTTTGGCTCAAAACCAGGAGCCTATGGTGCCGGGTTACAGGGTTTGATTGAATCTCAAAACTGGCAAGATGAGCAGGATTTAGCTCGCGCTTACATTAACTGGAGTAGTTACGCCTACAGCTCATCTTCCCCCAAGGGAGCCCCAGAAGCCTTTGAGCAGCGTCTGAAACAGATGCAAATTGTATTACACAATCAGGATAATCGGGAACATGATTTACTCGATTCAGATGATTATTACCAGTTTCAGGGGGGGTTAACCGTAGCGGTGCGGGGGTTAACTGGCAAAAATCCTCAAACCTACTTTGGTGATAATTCTATCCCTGAAAAGCCCAAAGTTCGACAGCTAAAGGAAGAGATTGCCCGAGTGTACCGTTCTCGTGTGGTGAATCCTAAGTGGATTGAGGGAGTGATGCGCCATGGTTACAAGGGAGCATTTGAAATGGCAGCAACGGTAGATTATTTGTTTGCCTATGATGCTACCGCTAATTGTGTCGCAGACCATATGTATCAAGGAGTAGCTCAGGGGTATTTATTTGACCCAGACGTCCAAGAGTTTGTCCAACAAAAGAATCCATGGGCATTGCGAGATATGGCAGAACGGTTACTGGAAGCTAATCAGCGGGGATTGTGGCAGTCAGTTGCACCAGAGACCTTAGAGAAATTGAGAGCGATCGCATTACAAGCAGAAGCAGTGATTGAAGGAGAAAATTTTGGAATTATATAGCTAGGGAACAGGGAATAGGGAATAGGGAATAGAAATATGTTTTAACCTTTACTTCGACTGCTATAGCATTTCTATTCTAATGAGGTACATAAATTTTTTTACCACTTCCGACTTTCAACTTCCGACTTCCCTCTTATGAATTGATTGCTCCTTTCGCGTAGCCTGGCCTACGGCCTCAGTCCCTGCTCCCTGCTCCCTAAAATACAAAAAAATTTGTACCTCACCTAATTAAAAATCGCTATATAGCGTTTATGCCAGTTATGAGGTATAGTCTTCTTTGACGTTGATTCCCTGTTAGGTGCGCTTGACCTATTAAGAATTAAATTCGCCACGGGTCGCACCTCTTGATGCAGCCCATCGCTATTCCCTATTCCCTATTCCCTATTCCCTATTCCCTCTTCCCTCTTCTTTCTTCTCTCTTGCCTGTTCCCTGTTCCCTGTTCCCTGTTCCCTAAAATCCCGAAATTCTGTACATCATACCTATGATAAACGCTATATGAGCTTACGTCTATTTAACATAAAATTGCTTTAACTTAGACGCTACGTCTTCTGGATTTGTCCGATCAGGAAATACTAAAATAGCCTTAATTTTGTTGTTAGCAACTATTTCTGGCAAGCGATGGAATTGTTTATCAGTAATAGCAATTCCATCATAGGTTTCGGCATAATCTACTTCTTTGGTAAAATTTTTATCATTATAAGCTTGAATAAAAACTCGATCTACATTCCATTTTGGCCAGTCAGCAGCAAAATATTTTTTAGCCCAATAAGGATTATGATGACAAAGATCAAAACTAACCTTTGGGTTAGCTTGTTTCATAGCACCGATCATTTCTTGTGAAAAAGCGGTTAGCTTATTAGTGCGATTTACTTTACCTGGCAACTCGGCATGGTAACCCAGATAATCGTCCCATTGGACTGCATCAATTTTAGGATATTTTTGGACAAATTCTACTAAAATATCTCTAAAAAAATTAGCAACTTCAGGAATTTCCACATCAAGAATATAATGCTCGATTCCTGGATAGGTGCGATCAACGCCCGGTACAACCCATTTCCGTTCAATAGCTAAATCAAAAATCGGGCTATTTTTATCTATTTTGATACCTTTTTCAAAATAAGCATGAACTTCCATGCCGTGTTTGTGTGCTTCATCAATTAGCCAAGTTAACCAGAGGTCGCGAAACTGATTAGGACAACTTTTATAACCGAAAGTTTTTTGCATCACTTCACTAGTGTACATAGGACAAATATTACCCCATACACCATGAATAATCGTATTAATTCCTTGAGAATGATAATGACGAACTTGTTTTCTAATCTTCTCTTCACTAGCATTATTAGTTACCTTATAACGACTTATATAAATTCCTCTGATTGCTTTTTTATCCAAAGGAGTTTGAGTTGTTGGTGATGCTGGCTGATGATTAGGTTTAACAATTGGTGTTTGAGGTTTTTGAAGTTTTTGAGCTGTTTGAGGTTTTTGAGGTTTTTGAGCTGTTTGAGGTGTTGATGAAGCTGGCTGATGATTAGGTTTAACAATTGGCGAATTTGGTAAGGAAGGTGCAGTGGTTACAGAAGGCTGAGTAGGAGCCGAAGGTTGTGGTTCGGCTGGTGTCCAATTTAATCCAGGAATAGTTATTGGTAGATTTTTCGGAATAGCTATTGGTAGGTTTTGAGGTAATTTGCTAATCATGGCGAAACCTCCTTGATGGTTCAACCACCAATAACCACCGCCTAAAACCAGTAAGATTAGAGAAATAGGAATATTTGCGCATCCACATCCACTGTTTTCATTATTTTTATTCGACATCGTCAAATTCTTGCCTAGCAAGAGTTTGGGACATTATTTTAAGTTATTTTAAGCGGCTGAAGCCGAAAATCGAGATATATAGCAATTCTATATCCCATAAGGTACCTATTATCACCCTAAATCCCCCTTAATAAGGGGGACTTTGAGGTTGAGAAGCGTACCTCATAACTGCGATAAACGATATAGCTAGCGTTTTAGCAGCTTAAACTAATAGTGTAGCATACTTTATCCGGAAGAGGCAAGCTTTTGAGCATAGGGACGCAGATTCCCTAGTTGTTTGGTAACCCATTCAGCATTAAAAATTGCTTTATATATAGGGTTGTTCAGCCTCAGCCATCCTTGTTGATTAACCACCAAACCCGATAGCAGCAATTCCTTGCACTCTTGGCTGTTATCCATCGGTACATCATCTCCAGCTAAAATCTGCTGATAAAGTCCCAGCAATTTATCAGCATAATATTTATTACTCAAATTATTACTCAAAAGGCGAGCCGAGATGCTCCGCAAATGTTCGGGTTCATCCTGGGATTCCCAATTATCAATAATTTGATTATGTACGATTTTGCTAACCCAAGATTCCTCATTACCAGGAGCAATAGTCAACCCGACCCTTACTGAGTCTACCACCAACTGACATAGTTTTTGGGTCAGAAAAGGTTGTCCTCCTGTCCAAGCCAGTATCTCCTTGAGAATCGTTTTAGCATTACCCCCTGTTTCCTCTAATCCCTTGGCAAGGGGATATGCTTCATCGAATTCAAAGCCATTTAGTTCTATGGCTTTCCCGATATTAAAAGGTGTCCGCTTTTTGCCAGTCATCAAATCCCTTGGCTTAGCTACCCCGAATAAAGCAAAGACAAGGCGATTATAGTTGGGATTAATTACTCTTTGGTTATAGCAGAATCGGATCAGAGCCAAAAAATCCTCAACGGGAAAAGGTAAGTTTAGAATAGTATCAATTTCATCAATGAAGATAACAATTCGCTCAGTAGGAAATTTGACCAGCAGGATATCTTCCAGGAAATAACTCAATTGCTGAAGCAGTGAGAGATACTCTTCCTGGTGCCACCAGGATTGGAAATTAAAGTCACCGAATAACTTGAAACCTCGTACTAACTCAGCCACCACTCCTTTGTACCACTGATTTGGGGTAATTATTTCGCTACCGATGCGCGTCATATCAATAGTGCTGCATTTAAATCCTTCTTGTTGTAGTTGATGTCTGATTCGCACCGATAGAGAAGATTTACCCATTTTTCGGGGAGCCATAACATAACAAAACTCACCCCTTTTTAAGGCGTTATAGAGTTGGACATCTGCTTGTCTTTCTACATAGCTAGGTGCATCACTTGCTAGACTACCACCGACTTGGTATAGAAGGTAATTGTCAATCATAAAATTGTTATTAATTATGGTTTAGGTTACAGACATTCAGCAAATAATTTAAGTTTGTTTTAAACAAAAATAACCGAATTACTATAACGCTACTAGATAAAAAATATAATCATAGCTTGTGAAGAAAGTGTGAAAATATCATAGGTAGTGGAATTGTCAGCTTATGCGCTACGCGCACGCGTGCGCGTTCAGATTTCAGCTAGGGAAAGGATAACTTCGGCTCTCGGAAAAGAGAATTAGATCAAGTCCCGTTAATCATTTGTAAAATAGCAGATTTAGCAGCAATAGCAATCAATAGGTTAAATTTTCCGGAATAGACCCACAACATAACGAAAAAAATATTTAACCAAGGAATTTAACTGGGCTTCCCATCAGTCGAGGATAGCCAGCCAAGCCAAATCTGGTTGACTAATCATCCTATGGCTGAGCAGGTAATGGGTGATGGGTAATGGTCAACTACTAATTACCAAGTCCTAATTACTGATTACTAATAATCGATTTTTTAAGAGAAAATTATGTATCAGCGCATCAATAGCACAGTTTTCTTAGCTTTAGTGTCCAGCATTATGGCACTCACCAATCCCACTAAAGACGCTTATCTTGATCATGCGTCATGGCACTTACATGATACTTACTGCCAGCAGAAATCCCTTCCTCTTGGGGTAAAAGCAGCTTGTTTTGTCGGTAAACCTTTACCACCTGATGCAGTTAAGCCAGTGATCGAAAGCTACACTCGTCACCAAAACTATTTCCTTTTCAGTATCTATACCACCAACTTCTGGGGTAAAAAATTTCACACTGTTGGGCTAGGGGGCAAATTTTTGGTGTTTTAATTATATCAGCTAATGCCCATAGCGCATTAGCTGTTTTATTGAGCTTTATTTAGATTAGTATAATCGTGGAAAACCTTCTATATCAAGGGATTCATAGTCTAATTCAGAGGCTGTAAACCGATATCTTTTACCACGTTCTAAACTCCTGGTTTGGTTAGTACATTCTTTAGCATTGCTTCCATCCTCTTTTCCTACAGAGCAAGATTGAAACTTTATGTTTAAAAAGTTATTGGTATAGATTCTATCGCTACCTGATGACAATTTTTGTATCCTATCATTGATCCAATACTTTACCGAGTAGGGAGTCTGATTGGATATAAGTGTACCAACTTCAGGGGTATTTGGCTTGAGAAAGCTTCGGATAACGCCGCTCCCACATTTGTACTCAGTAAGAGTCCTGATATCAGCACACAAAGACATAGGAACTTCTGAGTTCATACAAACTGATTTCGTAATAGGAGACGAATCTCTTTGTCTGACATCAACATTTCTTTTAATTACAGCAGTGAAAACTCCCGACTCAAGTACACGATCGCGTTCTTTAATCTCGTACTCAAATTTATTCTCGCCGTCTAAAACCCTAAAATATTTACTATGATGTTTTGTTCCAAAAATAATCTCTGTCCCTTCTGAAGATCTCCCCTCATAGTACTCTCTGTCGGTGTAAGGATATGGGTCACTAGCTACTCCTCTGGTAATATTTCTAACAATTACACGTCTTTTACGAGCTGGGGGAGTAGTACTGGAAGTAAACCGAGCCTCCCGAGAGGACCAGCTGTAACCTGGGCACTCACCTTTATACTTAGTTTCGTGAATTTCTACTTGATTGAGTTCTCGGCTACCTAAGAACTCCCATCCTATTTCAGGTCCAGGTTCTGTTTCCAAATCCTCTTCAATTTCTATTTCAGGTGCAGGTTCTGTTTCCGAACCCTCTTCAATTCCTATTTCCGGTGCAGATTTTGTTTCCGAATCCTCTTCAATTTCTATTTCCGGTGCAGATTTTGTTTCCGAATCCTCTTCAATTTCTATTTCCGGTGCAGGTTGTGTTTCCGAACCCTCTTCAACGGGCAATTGTGTTAGTGGTGTAAACTGTGCTATTGATGGTGCTATAAAAAACGTTAAAACTAGACTGCTGCTCAAAGCCATGAGCAACAAAAATTTGCTAGTTGATGTTATTTTAGGAACCATTTTGTTCCATAATCGATTTAAGTTAAGCATAAGACAACCTTAATTTATTTAAGGTATTTAAAGGTCAAAAAACACTTGTTAGAGTTTGCAATTAAATTCATCGGATCAATTAGATCTGAATTTCAATTTCGATCATTTGCTTGAGTGTATTAAGAGTAGAACCAGCAAGACGCTGAGCCTCACCCATATCATAAAAGCCATGCTTATGATACAAGTTGAGGGCAAAGTTTCCGACAATTGCTCAAATCTTTAGCAGTGCAAGACTAGCAGGGCAGATCACGGGCGCAATCAAAATTAAATAGCCCTGCATTATCAATACCACTCAGTAAATTGGTTGACCATCTTGCTGACCTATCTAATAATTAGCGAATAAGATGGTAATTTGCTTGAGGAACTATCTGTTGAATGCTGCTATCTTCTTTTTGGTTTAATTCACTTATTGTACCTCCAATTAAGCCCAAACAAATCATGGGTATCGAAATGATCAATCCGATCATTATTTGTCCTAAATAAGTCCTAATGGATAGCCCCATCAGATGCTCAACTCCATAGTCGATATGCCAATTTCCTTGTTCATCTTGATAGACGTCTTTAACTTTCATAAGTTTCCTTACTCATCCAATAAATACTAAAAATAAAGACAAAGCTTATAGATAAAATTCCGCAATTTAAAACAATTTATTTTTATTTGATTGAATCCCTGGCTATTTAAGGGGTAATCGCTCCTTTAAACTACTCATTTACTATAATCATTTTAGGAGAGCCATTTTCTTGAGGAACTATCTGTTGAATACTGGTATCTACCTGCGGTATTGATTCAATTAAGGCATCGAAAACGGAAAGTAAAAACATAAAAAACAAGAAACTCATGGGAATCGAAATAATAAATCCGATCAGTGTCTGTCCTAAATAAGTCCTAATGGATAGCCCCATCAGATGATCGATTCCATAGTCGATATGCCAATTTCCTTGTTCATCTTGATAGACGTTTTTAACTTTCATAAGTTTCCTTACTCATCCAATAACTTAAAAAAAAAATACAAATCCACAAAATTTCTACATCACATGGCGCTATAATTGGCGATGCTACCCTTTAGAAACTAAAGGTTTATCCCTATCCAGAGCTACAGGTGGCGTAGTATCTAGTCACGGAGCTGCTCCCAAAATTGATTAGTTAAGGTCTATATACTAATCAGGGCTAGCTTAAAAATTTATGCAATCGGATCTTTTTTCCGTAAGGGCAGGGGCGGGAATGCTTTCGCGTAGCGGCTCCTAGGTCCCATCCCATCCGCGTTAACTGCGTAGCTGTGTTAACTGTGTAGTTGTTAATCAGATCACAATCATGGTGGCTTAGTCATCAAAAATATCCAACTGCTCGATGGTCACCTCTTGGTCGCTCACCTTTTGGCCAGTTGTGTTCCTAGCTGACAATTGTTTGCCAATCCCCTTGCGCAACCCCAGGGCAATTTTGCTGTGCTTCTCAATTTGCTTCATCACCTGCTTCGCCCGCTTAATCACTGAGGTTGGTAAACCCGCTAAACGTCCGGCCTCAATGCCATAAGAACGGTTAGCTCCTCCTGGCTGTACCTGATGCAAAAAGATGATTTCATTGGGTAACTCTTTTACCGTCACTTGATAATTAGCGACATTGGGCAAAATCGAGGCTAACTCATTCAACTCATGATAATGGGTAGCAAAAATCGTCCGTGCCTTAATTTCCATGGCCAGATACTCCCCCACTGCCCAAGCTATGGAAAGACCATCAAAGGTTGCTGTACCTCGACCAATCTCATCCAACAACACTAAAGACTTATCCGTAGCATGATTGAGAATATTCGCTGTCTCGTTCATTTCCACCATAAACGTAGACTGGCCTGTTGCTAAATCATCCACCGCACCGACTCTGGTAAAAATGCGATCGCAAATCCCCAAACTTGCTTCCGATGCTGGCACAAAACTCCCCACCTGTGCCATCAACTGAATCAATCCTATCTGACGCAAATAACAACTCTTCCCACTGGCGTTAGGTCCGGTCAAAATAATCAAATCAGGATTATCCGTTTCGCTTGCAGGTTGGAGGGTTGAAGGTTTAAGGTTAGAAGGTTGAAGGTTAGCAGGTTGAAGGTTAGTGTTGGTTGAAGGTTGTTCGCGTAGCGTGGCCTTTTGGCCAAGGTTAGAAGGTTGAAGGTTAGTGTCGGTTGCAGGTTGTTGGTTAGAAGGTTGAAGGTTAGCAGGTTGTTCGTTATCCGGTTGCTCGTTATAACTTTCAACCTTTAACTCCTCTTCAAGCTTCAACTCCCCATCAACGTTAAACTCAGAAGAACTTTCAACTTTCAACCTTCCAACATTCAACTCCCCTTCAACCTTCAACTCCCCGTCAACCTGCAACTTGTTTTGACCTAAAGACGCGGAATTGGGCACAAACAAACCACTGGGCAAGGACTGCTCTACCACTGGATGCCGTCCATCTATAATCCGAATTTCCCTGCTTTGATCCATATCGGGACGACAATATCCCTGATAAACTGCTACTTCTGCTAATCCACACAACACATCCAACGCTGCTACTGCCCGAGACACACCCCGAATCCTGTCAGCTTCCAGCGCTACCTCATGGCGCAAACCTACAAAAATTTCATACTCTAAACGATTCAAATCCTCCCGCGCCGTCAGAATCCGTGCTTCCCTTTCCTTAAGCTCTGGGGTTATGTAGCGCTCTTCATTAACCAAGGTCTGCTTCCGAATATAGTTATCTGGTACCTGAGCTGTCTTAGCACGAGGGACACTAATGTAATATCCAAAAGTCTTATTAAACCCTACCTTCAGCTTGGGAATATCTGTCTTTTCTCGCTCCGTCACTTCCAAATTGGCAATCCACTGTTGATCCTCCTCGGCTTGAGCACGCATTTCATCCAACTGCTGGTTGACCTGAGGCCGAATTAATTTCCCCTCAGTCAGATGCAACGGTGGTGACTCTACCAGATGCTCCTGGATTGTGTGCCCTAACTCTTCCAATTGTGGCGGTACATTCTGCATCACTTTCAGATAGGGAGAAGAGCCATAAGCCGCTAGGTCAGCTAATTCCGGTAACCTCAACAGAGAATCCCCTAAGGCGACTAAATTTCTGGCATTCGCTCTACCAGAACTTGCTTTACCTGTCAACCGCTCCAAGTCATAAATTTTCCGAAGCAGCTGCTGTAAGTCCTGGCGCAGTCCAGTATTCTCCACTAATTCGGCAATCGTATCATGTCGCGCCCGGATTCCCTTAATCTCTAGTAATGGTTGCAGTAGCCAGCGCCGCAATGCTCTACCTCCCATGGCTGTACTAGTTCGATCTAGAGCCCAAAGCAGGGAACCATTAAAGGTGTTATCTCGGACAGTAGCAGTAATTTCGAGATTGCGACGAGTCTGGTGGTCAAGAATTAAATAATCAGCAATGGTATAGGTACGTAATATCTGTAACGCTACATAATTTTCTTTTTGGGTATCTTTGAGATATTCCAACAATCCACCAGCAGCACGGACACCAAGGGGCAGATGTTCACACCCTAAGCCTTCAAGCGATCGCACTCTGAACTGTTCCAACAGTCGCTGTCGGGCTTCGGCCAAGGTAAAGTGTCGTTGGGGACGGAGTGCATAACAAAATGAATTAGGTAAACAATCCGGTAAACTCTCAGAGGTCTGGCCAGGTCGTAGCATACTCCCCAAATCGGGAGCATTGGTGGGAATTAATACCTCCGACGGCTGCAAGCGCATCAATTCCTGAACCAGCAGGTCTAACTCTCGGTCTTGAGTAGTCAGGAATTCCCCAGTGGAAATATCTGCATAGGCTAAACCCCAATGATTTTTAGCAATGACTACTGCTGCCAGGAAATTGTTACGACGAGCATGGAGCATCTCCTCTTCCATCAAGGTACCGGGGGTAAGAACACGGGTGACTTCCCGGCGCACCTGACGTCCTTCTTTGGCTGCTACTGAGGCATCTTCCACTTGGTCACAAATTGCGATCGCATAGCCTTTTTCCACGAGCATGGTGCTGTAGCGGTCCAAAGCATGGTGAGGAACCCCTGTCATTGGCACCCGTCCCACTCCCTTACCTGCTTCTTTGCTGGTTAAGACCAGTTCCAGGGCTTCAGAAATTATCCTGGCATCCTGAAAGAAGGTTTCATAGAAGTCCCCAACTCGGTAGAGCAGCACAGCATGGGAATACTGGTCTTTTAGTTCAGCAAAATGCTGCATCATCGGTGTCAGCTTACTGCGGTCCACTGTCCGATGGTCAGTATTCTCAGGCGCAACTTTCCTTGCTGCTTCAGTTGCCCTTTTCGGAAGGTTATCGTTGGATTCGGGAGTAGATGCTTGAGGGGATCTGCTCATTTACTAAGCTAGAAATACCAATACTCTATAGTAATAGGTAAATCCAAGTCACCTTCGGTTTGTTAGATTCATTTCCACTGGGCTTCCATTACTCTATCGCCATAGTTTTATTAAGACTAGCTAGTTGAATACTGTAGTCAAGAATGTCACTTAGGTTTTAAAATACTCCTGAATTAGGGTACATACTGCTTTGGTCATGAGGGTCCATCTATCTTATTTTATTAAGTCAAGTATAGATCCAAGGATCTGAGTCTCGTCAGGGATAAGATAATAAAACAGCATTTAACACAAAAAAATAGCAATATTACAGCAATTAGGGAGCTTGATAACAACTTTATCTATGTCTGAACCATCAATCACTGTTACAGTCAAGCTTTTTGCTGCATATCAAGAAACCTATGGGGTGCCAGAACTCCAGTTAGGATTTCCTCCTCAAACATCAGTATCAGCCGTGCTAGACCGTTTACTGAGTGAACACCCAGAACTGGAGCAATGGCGTGAAGTGACCCGCTTTGGCATCAATCTCCAATTTGTTCCCCCCGATACCCCCTTGCAAGATGGGGATGAAGTGGTTCTGATTCCTCCTGTTAGCGGTGGTTAATCGATTATTGTGCCTGCAAGCCTTTTGCCTCCAACGGTTGTGTTTCTAGTAAAAACTCACAAAAATTGACTTATATGTAACGTTGCTTGACCATGATCAGGAATCCAGGATACCCACTGGTCTTCTGAAACCTGGCACAGCAGTAGCCCTTGATCAAAGCTATAGGGATTAGGTAGCTCTAACAAATGTACCCAAGTCCCAGGTTGGAACGCATCTTGGGACTGATCTAAGTTGGGATTAGGGGAGCTGTTCCAAGTCGGGGTTTGGGTCTGCGGTTCTAAAAGTTTCATGGTTCGTCATCAAGGTAAACAAATTCCCGTCTACCCTAGCTGAGACTGCTTCGAGCCAAAATATTCCCAGACAATGGGTAAACTTTAACTATTTTCTGTATTTAATTTTACAAAAATAACTGGGAAGCACTAGCGTTGTGAGAGCTAATGTAATTTATCTTTGGATAACTTTACAGGATGCCTCGCCAAAGGGCATTGCTTAAAGTAGGAGTAATGTGTCGGTGGCAAATGGCTGATAGCTGATAGCTGAACGCGCACGCGTGCGCGTAGCGCATTAGCTGATAGCTGATAGCTGATAGCTGATAGCTGATAGCTGATAGCTGATAGCTTACTTAAAAAATAAACACAAGTTGCAGCTGCCATTCTTTTACCTGACGCAAGATTTCAATTTTTTGAATAAACTCCCGAAAGTAAAACCGACGCTCTGATTCTGATAAATCAATCCAGAATTGAGGAATGGATACTGTTTGAGCGATCGCTTTTAAATTCACTGGCGGCAAAGCAGCTAGCTGCTGCTGTAATTGGGAAATTTCTGTGCGTAGTTTGTATGCTCGTAAATCAGCAGTGTCTTGATCAAGCACACCACTAGACGTTAACAGGGGTAGCTGCTCTAAATTATCTTTTTTTTGAGTAATTTTACCCTTCAGTGATTCCTTAACCCCATCCAAGCTGGGAGTATTCATAGCAGCAACGGCACGGGGTAATTCCTGACAGATCAGTTGAATAGTCTGCTCCAAGACCTGTTCATAACTAAGAGCACGGCATTTGGGATGCTTAGGACAATTGATCGGACGTAGGTAGAGATATTGTTTGTTTTTACGATATTGAGTAACACTAACAACGGTCATCCCCGACTGACATTCCTGACAAACCACCAACCCGGCCAAAGAACGGGGAGCACTAGCGGTTCGAGGAGGTAATTGTCGGTTGCGCCTGAGCAGTCGGTCAATTTGTGCCGCTTCTTCCCGATTCAAAATAGCACTATGGGTATCGGAAATAACCTCACCATTTTTTTGATAGCCAAGGTCTCCCCGATAAACCGGATTTGTTAGCCAACGACGCCCGGTAGTCACGGAAATCCGTTTACCATATTTTTGCTCTAAATACCGTACTGCACCCCGCAAGGAACCATAAAGCAGAAACTGTTCAAAAAAATCCTTAACCACCGGTGCCGTACTGCGGTCAATTAGATAGCGGTCTTTGCCCCGCCGATAGCCATAGGGGGCTTTTCCTGGTGGGGGTAAGGCTTTGAGGCGATTACGAGCGTGCCCTTGCCGAAGGCGGCGGCTGTTGACTTCCTGCTGGATTTCGTGTAAGAGCTTCAGTAAACTAGCGCGAATCGTAGTGTAGTTGGTAGCATCCGTTAGCTGAGCAGAATTGTAAGATTGCTCTGTGGCAATCAAACAAATACCGAGGGTTTCAATTTGGGTAATGCGATCGCTAATTTCAGCTAAACACTCTCCCAGTTCTTCCAGACGACGAATTAGCAAGTAATCAGGGGGTTGAGCTTGGCAATCCGCAACTAACTGCTGCCACTGCTGACGTCCTCCTAAATCTAGATAGATCTGATCCACCTCCAAACCCCAAACTTCTGGGTCGGGCACTGGGTCAAGTAGGGGATTGCTGTACAGGTAGGCAATGGTTTTCATCTATTTTCCCCATACCGACCTTAACCCCTAAGTGCTAATCTTACTAATCTGACTAAGCTCAATAATATTACAATCTGGATCTTGGGTAAATAATGCCGCACGACCAGACGAGCTCAATTGAATCGGGTAACCATGAGCTTGTAGACATTCCTTCGCTTCATCTAAATTTACGACACTAAAGGCAATGTGGGGATTACGACCCCATTTTTCAGGATTTTTTAGGTCAACTTTAGCATTAGGATTAACCATCAAGTGAATTTGGAATTGACCAACTTGGTACCAAGCACCAGGAAATCTCAGCTCTCGTTCAACTTTAGATAATCCCAAAATCTTACCGTAAAAATCCTCTGCCTTTTCCAAATCAGAAACTAAAACAGCAACATGAAGACACTGATTAATTTCCATAATCTTTTACTTTAAGGTTACAGGTTGAAGGTTTTAATGTTGAAGGTTTTAATGTTGAAGGTTGAAGGTTTGAAGGTTGAAGGTTGTTTGGTTTGAAGGTTGAAGGTTGTTTGGTTTGAAGGTTGAAGGTTGTTTGGTTTGAAGGTTGAAGGTTGTTTGGTTTGAAGGTTGTTTGGTTACAGGTTTAAGGTTTGATGGTTTAAGGCGACAGGTTTAAGGTTATAGCACTACCAATTAAGGTTAGTGCTATTCATCTGCTGACAGCTGACCGCTGAAGGCTGAATGCTTACAACCAGCTAACCTTGGCCTATTGGCCACGCGATCGCGTTCAACCTGCTAACCTTCAACTAGCTAACCTTGGCCTATTGGCCACGCGATCGCGTTCAACCTGTTAACCTTCAACCAGCTAACCTTCAACCAGCTAACCTTCAACCTACTAACCTTCAACCTACTAACCTTCAACCAGCTAACCTTCAACCTACTAACCTTCAACCTACTAACCTTGGCCTATTGGCCACGCGATCGCGTTCAACCTACTAACCTTAAACCTGCTAACCTTCAAGGTAGCCAACGAGCATTAAATCCAGTTAGGAGTGGTTCCGCTTCCAGCTTCACTGGAGTATCTGAAGATGTATCATCCACTAAAGGTAATAGCCAGAGTCTAGCATTGGCAATTATTTGTCCTTCATCAGTGATCAAACCTTCATCAGATGACCGTTCAGGGACTATTTGATCAAAGAGTATACCTAAGTCATCTGGGGACAAACTCATATGAACTTCCTGTTGCTCCGGTAAAAGTACCAAGCGCTTTAAGGTATACTCATTCTTGTCATTAGGTTTAAGGCTAATCGCTGCTAGGAAAGGTTCTTCTTTGAATTCTTCCCCAGCAATGAGTTGGCTGAGCAGACAATAGAGAATATGGTTTTGCGCCGAGAATTCACAACTATGGACAGAACCAGTGGTGCGCAGTATCTCTTGCTCAGAGCCCTGGTTTTTGACTAAAAATAGCGATCGCGTATAGTCACTATTAAACTTCACCATCACTGCTGCTGAACCATCCTTAGCAAAGTTTAGGACCATGCCAAACTTCGGTAAAAAGTCTAGGGGTTGAGCATTTGGTGTCAAGGGTAAAATGCCCACTCCCTGACCTTGAGCCATCGCAATAGCGTTGCTGTCAGGAGTAATCATAAAATCTCCTCCTGGTTCATGGTCTAATGGTTTCGGTTTAGTACCAGTTTGTATGGTCCACAGCCCAAATTCCGAAGGATTACTGCGACTGACCCGCTGTACCACAATCGTTTTACCATCAGCAGACAAATCAAACTTCAGATTCTGGTAGTCTTTGCTATCGAGAACCAGCTCAACTTTACCACCAGAGTCTGAGGATACGGTCTCTTGAGCTGGGGCACGAGTAGATATGCCCGTGGTCACAGTATATAATTTTGCAGAGAGCAAGTCCTGTTCTTTATTCTGACTTCTAACAGCAGAGAAAAGAATTCGGCTGCCATCAGGATAGAACTTAAAGTCCATAACCAGCAAATCTGGAGGCGTTAAGATAGTTTTTTGTTGGCGAGTGAGATTATAGAAAATTAATCGCCCCTGTTCTTCTGCTTTAACACCCACATAGGCAAAGGCTCGGTCACGGGTACGGAAGGATGCCTTAAACGGTTCGATGGCAGTCTTATTGCCAGGCTTAGCGAATTGCTCTACTGCCCCAGTGAGCTGGAATTGATACTCGGTGCCATAGGGTAAAGGGAGCAGCGGAGTATAAGCCATTTTGCGTCCAGCCCAGCTAATTTTGCCCGGGATGGGTGGAACAATGTTCAGATTCGCTTCCACACTAGTCTGATCCATAGGACGGCTGAAGGTTAGGATAAATGCTTTATCCTCCGCACCGATTTGTTTATCTTGCCAGGAAAATTCCCGTACCCTGGGGGCAGTGCGATCGCCAGTCCACAGTAATATACCAATCAGTAGACTCAGTATAACTATGACTACCCCAGCAGTACGGTCAATGGGTTGAAGAAAAGTTTGAATCTTCACGGTTTGAGTTGCTACTGATAGTTTAATCGGTTGAACTCTACTACCTCAGTCATTGATTTCTATGGGGGGCTTTACCCCCAATTTTATTTACCAAACGTATCATAGATTTGTTGCCTAAGCCCTGACTCACTAATCAGTATAGCCAATCTGTCAGTATAGCCAATCTGTCACCGCCTCAAGCCAATACCCCAGTATTAGTCAGTCCAATCCTCACTAACAGGGTAATTGACCCAAAAAATCGGATATAAGTTCAAAAATTGGTAATTTTAGACTTATCGCATTTTCTAGTCAAAGTAGAAAAACAAAAGTGCTATCACTAATCTTATCAAATGATTAAACTCTGATTAATTGCAAATTAACTGAGAAGTTAATTTATACTGACTTGAAGCTCCTCACTCGAAGCTCCTGATTCCTGAGGTGCGCTTACAGTCGTCGAATTAAATTCGCCACGGGTCGCACCTCGATAACGTTGCTTATGTCGAAATCACCTTGGCACGATATCGAAGGAAAACCATAAGTAAAATTACTCAACATTTCTAGCCTATAGTTTCCAAAGCCAATCCCCTTCAATTTATACAGTTAATACTTTATCTAGCGGTTATAATAGTAATTATGGATACATTTTTTTACCTATTCCCTATTCCAAAGTTTCCTACTCCCTACTCCCTGTTCCCTTTTACCTGAGCCAAATTTACCTTTGCTATAACAATACAAATCGTCAAAGTCAGATAAGACAAATTGTCAACCTTTTTGGCTTTGTAATAAATCTTAAAACTTTCTGAAAATATACTAATACTAAGGGTTAGCTGGCTATACTAAAACCAGGTGATATATCTAAAGTCAGGTATCGCTATCCTTGCTCCAGTTAGTAGCTATATCTACTAACTGGAGCTAGCTGCTTGCTTTGTAAACCCTGTAATTTGAATCAATTTGACAAAGTTAGTTGTTTGCTTAAAAATTAGCAGTCACTAACTAGATATCTGATCAAGTCTAAGTAAATCCTCAGTTAATGAGGATTTATATCTAGGTAAAAACTAAAAAATAGGAGAATCGCAGTGTTTTTTTTGAAAGGAATAAAGCCCCAACAATTTTATGTTATTTTATTGCTGCTCAGCCTGAATATAATTGTTTTTATGGCTCTAATGTCAAAGATGCCTAATAATTTGATACTAGCGTTTTAGTTAGTCTATTATTTTACTATTATTTGAGTACTATAATTCAAACTTAGTAAGTTAGTGGTAAATATGTAGTGATTTTGCTACGGTAAGCGTGAAGGTTTCGGGTGTTAAAATCACTACTTGTTTACCACTACCAACAATTCCTCATTGAAACCTCATTGAGAACAATATGCTAGAGTATCTCCCCCCACTCAACGATCACAACTTGCCGTATCCCGATACAATTCATCCGATCGTGGTTCATTTTGTGATTGCCATGGTATTGTTTGCCGTCTTGTGTGACGCTGTCGGCTACTTTAGCCGTAATTATCGTCTGTATGAGGTAAGTTGGTGGAATTTATTTTTTGCGACTATTTCTATCTTTATTGCTGTTATTTTTGGGCAAATTGAAGCTGGATTAGCAGAGCCTTACACAGCAGCAGAGGCAACATTGAACCTGCATACGCTGATTGGTTGGTCTCTGTCTGGCATCATTGCAGCGGTGACAGCATGGCGCTACATTATTCGTTCTCGCAATCCCAAAGAGTTACCCATACCTTTTTTGGGGGTGGGGGCGTTGTTAGTAGGGTTAGTGTTTGTCCAGGTCTACCTGGGTGACTTACTGGTTTGGGTTTATGGATTACATACTGTTCCGGTAGTAGAAGGGACTAGGGAGGGCTTGTTGCAATGAGTTCAAACCTAATTGACCAACTAGGGAGCCAATTGGGAGCCAATGGCTTGCCTTACCCGATTCCGATTCATCCCAATCTGGTACATCTAACCCTTGGTTTATTTATCGTGGCCATCGGCTTTGATATCGTTGGGGTCTTGTTTCCCCTGGAAAAGCCAGTCTTTAAGATACTGGCAATTCCTGCCACAAGATCCAATTTTTTTGATGTCGGCTGGTACAACATGCTGGCAGCAGCAGTGGTTACTTTCTTCACCGTTGCAGCGGGTTTCTATGAAATCATGCTGGCAGACCCACCCACAGAGGTTAGAAGTGCCTGGGGATTACAAGCGATGGAAACCATGCTTTGGCATGGAGTTGGCGGAGTCTTGCTGCTGCTGCTGATTGTAGCAATGACAGTATGGCGAGGATTTCAGCGATTTGTTTGGAATAAGGATAGGGCCAGACAAGTACAATGGACCTATTTGTTAGCGGGACTAGGGATTTTTGCACTGATGTTTGTTCACGGTACCCTGGGAGCGCAACTGGCGGCAGATTTTGGCCTACACATTAGCGCTGATCGCCTGTTGAGACTGGGGCAAGATCCAAACTTACTCTTGAAATAAATAAGCTCATGAATATTCGCAGGATTTTGACTTTGGTTGTCGTTGCGATCGCATTAGCCGGGATTAGTCTGTGGATGGGTCAACAGGCTTACTCTTGGTTTCCTCCCCAAGCTTCAGCTGAATCCCTGCTAGTTGACGATTTATTCAGTTTCCTAGTGACACTGGGAACCTTTATTTTCTTAGGAGTAGTAGGAACCCTAACCTATTCAGTCTTGTTTCAGCAAGCAGGCAAGTATGACATCAGTGATGGTCCAGCAATTGAAGGAAACATCACCCTGGAAATCGTCTGGACAGCAATTCCCTTGGTCCTAGTAATTTGGATTGCAGCCTACAGTTACCAGGTCTACGACCAGATGTCGATTCTCGGTCCGATGGAGCATGTTCATCTAGAAATGGCAACCGCTGAGGCTGCACCAATTGAACCAAGTACTGACTCACAAATGCCTGACTCCAACGAACCAATAGAGCGCATCGAAGTCTTGTCTCGTCAGTGGGCGTGGGAATTTCGCTATCCCGAGCAAAGTATCAGCAGCACAGAACTGCATTTACCCAACAACCATCGCATCAAGCTTACCCTGAAATCAGAGGATGTGATACATGGGTTTTATATACCCGCCTTTCGAGTTAAGCAGGATATTATCCCAAATCAGGCGATCGAGTTTGAATTTACTCCCATTCGCGAAGGCAACTATCGGTTGCGGGATTCTCAATACAGTGGGACTTACTTTGCAGCAATGCAGGCGGATGTGGTGGTACAATCCCCGGAATCCTATCAGCAGTGGCTTGCTCAAGCAGCGGTTCAACCCCCCAAAGCAGCCTACAATCCAGCCTTCGAGGAATATCGTCGAGCCTCTGAAACAGCAATTAATGCAGGCTGGAAAACGGTGGTTCCAGCTGCGCCTCCTATGGTGAATTACTCCGGTTCAAATATCCAAAACAAAGGATTATGACCAATCTTTCTTCGGTTGACGCGATCGCATCCTTGGGCAAACAGCCCTCGCCAGGTACCCCTGAAGACTGGAAACGGTTTTTCAGCTTCAGCACCGATCACAAAGTGATTGGGATTCAGTATATTGTCACCTCTTTTTTCTTTTTTCTCATTGGTGGAATCTTTGCCATGATCGTCCGGGGTGAACTGATTACCCCAGAGGCCGATCTGGTTGATCGCACCGTCTACAATGCTATGTTTACCCTCCACGGAACAGTAATGCTGTTCTTGTGGACCTTTCCAGTGTTGGCCGGGCTGGCCAATTACCTAGTACCGCTGATGATTGGGGCACGGGATATGGCATTTCCCCGGCTGAATGCCCTGGCCTTCTGGATGGTGCCCGTCTTTGGGATTGTCCTGATGGGAAGCTTTTTAGCTCCAGGAGGCCCAGCCCAGGCAGGTTGGTGGTCTTATCCACCCGTGAGCCTGCAAAACCCCACTGGTACTTTGATTAACGGTCAATTTCTCTGGCTACTAGCCGTGGCGCTCTCGGGGATATCTTCTATTCTGGGAGCCGTCAACATCGTAACCACGATTATTCGGATGCGATCGCCCGGAATGACCTTTTTCCGAATGCCTGTCTTTGTCTGGGCTGTACTCAGTGCCCAGATTATTCAATTATTTGGCTTACCTGCCCTGACTGCTGGAGCCATCATGCTGTTGTTTGATTTAACCCTAGGCACCAGCTTTTTTGACCCTGCCAAAGGGGGCGATCCCATTCTGTTCCAGCACTTTTTCTGGTTCTACTCTCACCCAGCCGTTTACGTAATTATCTTACCAATTTTTGGCATTTTTTCAGAAATATTCCCAGTTTACGCCCGCAAGCCCCTTTTTGGTTACAAAGTAGTTGCTATTTCATCCCTAATTATTGTCGGGTTGAGCGCTATAGTCTGGGTGCATCACATGTTTGCTAGTGGCACCCCCGGATGGATGCGGATGCTGTTTATGTTCTCCACAATGCTGATTTCCGTGCCAACTGGTATCAAAGTCTTTGCTTGGGTAGCCACCATTTGGGGAGGTAAACTCAGACTCACCAGCGCCATGCTTTTCGGACTAGGTGGCTTAGTGATGTTCGTATTTGCGGGCATTACTGGCATTATGTTAGCAGCCGTTCCAGTAGATATTCACGTCAACAACACCTATTTCGTTGTTGGTCACTTTCACTACGTTATCTATGGCGCAACAGTTATGGGAATTTATGCCGCCTTCTACCATTGGTTCCCCAAAATGACAGGGCGCATGTATAATGAAGGATTGGGAAAACTCCACTTTGCCCTGACCTTTATTGGAGCCAATCTCAATTTTTTCCCCATGCACCCATTAGGACTGCAAGGAATGCCCCGCCGAGTTGCGTCCTACGATCCCGAATTTGCCTTTTGGAATGTGGTTGCTAGCATTGGAGCGTTCCTGTTGGGCATGTCTACTTTGCCCTTTATCCTCAATATGGTTGGTTCTTGGGTACAAGGAGAAAAAGCACCAGCCAATCCCTGGCGGGCGATCGGGATAGAATGGCTTGTCTCCTCCCCGCCCAGTCACGAGAACTTTGAACAGTTGCCTGTGGTGATTGCCGAACCCTATGGCTATGGCAAATCTGAAGCTTTGATTTCTAACCCTGATGCCCTAGAAGTTATTCATGAACCCAACTGAAATCGATCCATCACTCACCTCTGGTGTAATACCGAGTCAGACCCATACCTCTGATGGGACGGCAGAACATAGCCATGATGAAGCGGGCAACAGCATGTTTGGCTTCATCATTTTCTTGCTTTCGGAAAGTGTTATCTTCCTGAGCTTCTTTGCTGGATACATTGTTTATAAGACTACCACAGCCGACTGGCTCCCTACCGGTGTCACAGGGCTAGAGATCAAAGAGCCAGCTATTAATACTGTAGTCCTGGTTTCTAGTAGTTTCGTAATTTACATTGCCGAACGATATCTCCATGCCAAAAATCTGTGGGGCTTTCGGGCATTTTGGCTCTTGACCATGGCAATGGGGAGCTACTTTTTATATGGTCAGGCAGTGGAATGGAGCAGTCTCCCCTTTGGGTTTACCGATGGCGTATTTGGCGGCACCTTTTATTTGCTTACCGGGTTTCATGGTTTGCACGTGCTCACAGGAGTCTTGCTGCAATTGATTATGCTGGGACGCTCCTTCATTCCCGGCAACTACAACAACGGTGAGTTTGGGGTTGCTGCCACCTCCCTGTTCTGGCATTTTGTCGATGTGATCTGGATTATTTTGTTTGTGCTGATTTACATCTGGCAGTAGCCTTATTCCTAGGTTGGGTGAGCAGGAGCGTAACCCAACCAGGTAAGGCTTTTGTCATGTTTAGTTAGATTTCCAAGAACAAAATGCTCTATGAAACTGATATCATCCAATGGGTTGAACAACAAGTTTATCTGATCAAAGAACAACGATATAGTGAAGTAGACTGGATTAATCTCCTAGAAGAAATTGAAGACTTGGGTAAACGAGAGCGAGACCGCTTTTTATCTTCTATTCGTTTAACGATTCAACATCTGTTGAAATGGGAATATCAACCTGAAAAACGGTCTAGGTCTTGGGAAATAACCATCAAACGAGAGCGCAATAACCTTAAACGCTATCTCAGAGATACTCCTAGTTTAAAGCGATACTGGGCAGATTTATCAAAAGTTTATGGTGATGCGAGAGCCGACGCTGCCAATGAAACTGGAA
>NZ_JAAHHU010000670.1:0-2474 GCF_010672095.1 Moorena sp. SIO3I6
TAGTACCCCTGTTACAGTACCGAGCTCGTCACCGACATTAACTATAGGAGAGGTGCCATTCAATAGAGTGTCATCAATCTGAATTCGTTCTGGATTGAAGTCACCGTCACTAATAGCAATGCCATCACCTGGAACCGCCCAAATTTCACCAAAGCTATTGGTAGCAGAAACCGCTACAGCATTATTGATTTGCACCCGCATCCCTTCTAGGCTTTCGTAGAAGTCAGTTAAATCATCATCATCAATAATTTCTGTAGGTAGTGTACGGTCTTCACCGATAACCACTGCAGTAGGTAAAGAATTGTTCGATGATAAGACCCTAATATTAGTTAGGTTAGTAATTTGAGTCAGGGTTAAGTCATTGGAACGGTTACTAGGCCGAAATTCTTCGACATCACCACTCACTTGCACTTCGTCACCGATTCTGACTGTAGGAGTAGAATCGGTAAAGACAAAAATTCCGTCTGAGGTGGCATCATTATTATCTCCATAAGGGTCTTGTAGGTAGAAGCCGTTGCTCGCTACCCCAGTCACAATACCTGTAGTGATGACAGACTCACCAACAAATGGTGAGATATGACCTTCACCTTGGATGTCGTATATGGGACGTATGATTAGATTTGTCATATACCTACCTTTCTGTTTAGAACTAACTAGTAATCTCAGGGTGTTGTATTGGCTTTCAAACCAACGAATCTTTAGCTATTAGCTATCATTTCAGCCGTCACCTATCAGCGTTCAGCGAATCTATGCAATCCCTGATCAATAAACAGAGTAGAGACTTTATCTATTTTTAGATATTCCTATATAGCGTTTATTATTGTTATGAGGGATACAATATTTTTTACCTCTTACCTGTTCGCTCTTCCCTTTTCGCTGCTCCGTGCTCCCTGCTCCGTGCTCCCTGCTCCCTGCCTCCTATAAAGCCTAGGAAAAAGTACCTCAAACATCACTGATATTTGCTATATATTATGTAGATATGTTAGCTATAATGTCTCTACATAATTTTTTTTATGAGCAAGGCTTTAGTCAATTAATTATATTGATTGTATGATGTTTAATTGTTAAAAATAAAAAAATAACAAGATAAAATACAATAATAACTATTAACTAAAAAAAAACAACTAAGCAGCTACTTATGATGGTACTTTATTTTTGCTGATATTGTAGTATCAATTGGCTGGTTGACTAGATTTTTATTTATCTAGCAAGACTTTTAAAAAAATTAATTGAATCAGGAAGGCATAGCAGTTGACAAGTTACCTTGAAATGGTTAAACAGATACACTCTAGCTGTAAGAATTCATCGATCAGCTTCTGAGGGGTCAGCTTTTAAATCAAGACAAACATAGGCATTTAGCCCTGGGACGAGTACATGAGGTGCGACCCGTGATGGCGAGCAATCCCTTGACCGTAGGTCACGCTACGCGAACGCCATCACGGAAAGCGCACCAAGCGTGATGATCGAAAAGCCTCAAGAAGCTGATCGCTGACCGCTTCATGCTTACACTTCCTATCAATCAGATAGACTGTCTCCAAACCTCTCCAACAGTTCCTCACGGGACAGGTTAAGCAACACTTGAGTACGCTCTGTGATCGGCAACTGCATCAAAGGCTCAATCGTCTGGGATAATTCGAGATCAACACGGCCAAACCGCCCTGCCAGTAGATTCTCTACCATCAGGCGCTGTCCCTCTAAATTGCCTTGTTCCCGGCCTTGTTCCCGGCCTTGTTCCCGGCCTTGTTCCCGGCCTTGTTCCCGGCCTTGTTCTCGGCCTTGTTCCCGGCCTTGTTCTAAGGTTTCTTCTCGCCAACGCAAATAAGCTGGTGATAAATTCATAATTAATTCCCTCTCATCTTCACTTAAATCTTCACTCTCCTCTATTTTGATGCGCCAGTTGGCCAGAATCTCTAAGATATTGCCCCGTAAAGGGTGTCCAACTGGCAGTGCCACCAATTCCTTAATGGCTTGCTCCTGAGTGCGATTGCGTCCCAAAACTCTCAACCAGAGGGTTTCTTCGATAACCGGCAGCTGGTTAATGGCCACCAGGGCTGTCTTGAACAACTCAGGCAAAAAGTAAACTCCTTCTACCCAATGCCCGGAATCATCAAGTTTGGCGGCAAAACCATTCAATAGGTTGCTTGAACAAGAAGGAGACAGAATCCATAAACAGGGCAAGTCAGTTTCACTGACAGAATTTTTCTCTCGTCGTGCCTTCCGCTGCAGGTCACCGTAGAGGGCAAACAACTTAAGCAGACAATTGCGCACTGCCATGATCCCGATGGCATTGCGGAATGGTTCCAATAAACAGGCCGTTGAGACCATCTGACCGAGCAATCCTAAAACCTGGGGTGGTTTGGATTCAGAAGGTGCTGGTAGAAACCAAATATCCACTTGGCGTACTTCACTGGTTACTTCGCGGCTGATTTGCACCTCACCGTGAGGTGTTAACAACTCCGTTAAATACTGTTTCG
>NZ_JAAHHU010000671.1:0-2472 GCF_010672095.1 Moorena sp. SIO3I6
AGTACGTGAGCAAGTAAAAAAAAAGGGCAATGGACAACCCTGATGATTATCGACTCCCAAGCAGTGAAAAACACCTGCAATGCCAGCATCTCTTCCAAAGGATTTTGTTTTTACAAAGCTACTAATGGCATCAAAAGACATCTAGCAGTAGATCCCTTGGGTTTCCCATTTTTTAGTTACTGTACCAAAGCATCGGTGTCTGACGATGTGGGATTAATTGAAATGTTATCTAACAACATTGATTACTTCAAATCTAAACCCGTCAATATTGCCAAGATTACCATCTTACAAGACCGGCGGATATCACCCAGAAAAGCTGACACAGGAATTCGAGAAAATTTATCCTCAGATTATGACCAAAATTAGAGTTGAACTTTCGGCGAAACCATCCAAAGCTCAGAAGGAAAAAGAAGGGAAAAGTGGCTTTGTCCCAGTCAAAGCTCGGTGGGGAATCGAAAGAACGAATTCGTGGATGGAAAGATGCAAGAGTTTGGTGAAGAACTTTGAAAGAACTCTTGAGCATGCGAACACCAAGATAAGTCTCTGTTTTGTTCGACTGATGTTGAAAAGATTAGCTGCTGCTTAAAAAGATTTCAAATGGGTTCTATAATTATTCAAACAATGGATATTCCTTGGTTTTGGTCATCTCTGACTCAAGACCATCAGCAAAAGGTTCACAGAGTAAGGCGATGACAGTAGATCAGCTCATAGATGTACTCACAGTTATGGGGTACACTAAATTGACTTCCCTTCAGGAATGGATTCTGTACCAAGCCTGGGAAGAAAAAACCTATGCCGAGATGGCGGAGGAGATACACTACGGTAGTGAATATCTCAGGAGAATCGCTTCTAAGTTATGGCTATTGCTCAGCAAGATTTTTCACAAACCAATCACCAAGGGCAACTTCAAACCAGTTTTAGCTAGCATTCCTCTGAATCCCTTACACCAAGAGCGAATCAAGAAATATTACCAATCCTTGAGCCAATCTCCAACCTTTCCCATTGGAGTAGTCCCACTCTCATCAGCCTTTTACATTAAACGTCCCCCTGTCGAAGAAATGGCTTACCAAGCCATTGAGGAACTCGGAAGTCTAATCCTGATTAGATCCCCGAAAGAGACCGGTAAAACCTCTTTGATGCTGCGGATAGTAGACGGGGCAAAATCCCTGGGTTACAGAACAGTATGGATTAATTTTGCCCAAGCAGAAAGAACGATTTTAAGTAATTTAGATCGGCTATTACGTTGGTTGTGTGCTAATGTATGTAATCAACTGGTGCTTGCCAAGGAATTGGATGACTATTGGGATGAGGACATCGGCAGTAAAGCAAGCTGTAGCTCTTTTTTTGAAGGACATATCTTAGCGTCCCTTGAACAGCCCCTAGTTTTGGTGATGGATGAAGTGAATTTGCTCCTTGAGCATAAGCAAACAGCTCTTGACTTTTTTATTCTGTTGCGATCTTGGTCTGAGGCTGCCAAATACATGACACCTTGGCAAAAGCTGCGGCTTGTGCTGGCTTACTCCACAGAAGTTGATATTCCTGTTAAAACGTTCGACTATTTATCGAAGTTAGGATTGCCCATTGAATTACCGCAGTTTAACCCTCAACAAATTCAGCAGTTAGCCCAGCTTTATGGACTCGATTGGTTTAGAGGTCAAGCTAGCGAGAAATTAATGGCTATGGTGGGGGGACATCCGAAATTAGTTCAGCTTGCTCTCTATCACTTGGCTTGTCAAAACCTTAGCCTAGAAAAACTTCTTGAGCAAGCACCTACCCGAGAGGGAATTTATAGGGATCATCTGCTGCTAAAATTAACTAGACTTAGGCAAAATGCTGAGTTAGCAACTTTCTTCAACAAGGTGATTCAAACCGATAGAGGTGTTGAGTTAGATTCAATCTTAATCAATAGATTAAAAAATCTAGGTTTGATAACCTTTGACGAAAATCACGTCATGCCAAGTTGTGATTTATATCGTCAGTATTTCTTAGCACAGCTTAATGAGAAGTGATTTATCGCCAAGGGAGCATTCAGCCGTCAGCCGTCAGCCGTCAGCCTTGGCCTTTGGGCGACGCTACGCGAATGGCTACGCTACTGTTCGCGCAGCGTGCGCGTAGCGCAATCGGTGCTATCAGCTATCAGCTATTGGCCGTAGGCCACGCTAGTTGAGGTGTTTATGGGAGGAAAGTTCCAGCGTCGAAGCCTCTTCCAGGCTACTGTTCGCGCAGCGTGCGCGTAGCGCAATCGGTGCTTTTGAATAAAATAAGCTGACGGCTGACGGCTGACCGCTGAATGCTGAATGCCTGAGCTTGTTCAAGCAATTGTTTAAGCTGTAGGCTATTAACTAATGAGTAGTAAAGGAGGTGGGCTTGAGCGGTAAGCTAATTGTTTTCGAGGGAGTGGAAGGTGGTGGTAAAACTACCCAACTACAGCGATGCTCAAATTGGCTTCGAGCTGGTGGCTTACAAGACTGT
>NZ_JAAHHU010000672.1:0-2469 GCF_010672095.1 Moorena sp. SIO3I6
TAATAAAGGGATAACTTCTAACTTCAAAACGTCTTTGCTGTATGGGTTAGTGGATCAAACTCAAATCGCTGCTCGTAGTTGGTTTTCCCGTAAATATTAAAGGTAATTGTTGGTTCATCTCCCATTGCTTCCACACTATGGATTCATCAGAGGTAAAACTAATAATATCTCCAGGGAATAGGATTTTTTCCCCTACTTGTTCGATGCGATCGCGAAAATCTGGGTCATCAGTACGCCGCCAAAAGGTGTTTTTTTCCTGGCCACTGATCACCGCTACTATTCCCCATGTACCATGGTTGTGAATCGGAGAAACTCCCACAACCAATACTGCTCCTGGTGAGAGTACTACAGAGGAAGGCAATCCTTGTGCTGGTAAAAAAAATCCTTGTGCAAGTAAAAAGAATCCTTGTGCAAGTAAATCCAATCCTTGTGCCGGTAAATAAGGTGTCTTAATGATGTCCACCTATAATCTCCCGCACCTAAGATACCCTGATCATCGGTGGATTTGCCCCTATTACTGCTGGTGTGATGGCAGCTTGGGATGTCCCTGGGGATACTACCTGGGCATACTACCTGGGCATACTAGCAGATTACTTAATTGCTGCCTCGCTGATCTCTGTCCCAGCAGCCCTTGCCTTGACCTGTAGGATTTCTAAGCCATCTGATCATAATCAGTTTGATCAAAAGTTTGACAGCTTTTAAGATGACAGCTTGTCATATAATTGAACCGTTGACAGTCATGGTTCAATTTTTTTATGAAAAACATAGCATTGAAAAAGCTACTATCACTCCTAGTGGTAACGGTCTGTATCTTAACCTTTACCTATGGTTGCGGCGGCCCAACTACAGCAACTGTTCCTCCAGAAACCACACCTGCCCCAGCTGCTGAAGTTGCCCCAGAGGCGGAAGCCCCAGCGGAAGTCCCTGAGGTGGCTGAAGAAGAACCCGCCCCAGCCGAACCCACCGAGGTGGCTGAAGAAGAACCCGCCCCAGCCGAACCCACCGAGGTCGCTGAAGAAGAACCCACTCCAGCCGAACCCACCGAGGTGGCTGAAGAAGAACCCGCCCCAGCCGAAGCCACTGAGGTGGCTGTAGCACCTGAGCCTGCTGCCGCATCTGGTCCAGAAACTTACACTGTAAAAATGGGTACAGACAGCGGGCAACTAAAATTTGACCCAAGTTCGATTACCATCAAACCGGGGGACACCGTCAAGTGGGTGATGAACAAAATTGGTCCTCATAATGTTATTGTTGAGGGCAAGGAATCACTGAGTCATAAAAACATGTTGATGTCTGCGGGTTCTTCCTATACATCTACATTTGATGAGCCTGGTAAATACTCCTACTACTGTGCCCCTCACCGTGGTGCTGGCATGGTAGGCAAAATCATTGTTGAAGCTGCATCATAGTAGCACTAGAACTAGGGCTGTTGATCAAGACTTTGAGGAATGTGAAAACTACACAGCTTTCACAAGATTAGCTATTCTAAGACTTACGCGATCGCAAATCGTGGTAGTTTGGTGAATTTAAATCAAGACTTACCCAGCAACTATAACCCTAGGGTATGACGTAAGGGCGCACGGTGTGCGCCCTTACTGCGTTTCAAGTCAGGAAGAAACCAATAAATTTGACAGCTTGTCTTTTGACGGAAAGAAAAACATGATCTGACAATCCTTTATGGACTAGCCCACTTGTTTTTTTTAATCTCATGAGACAAATTGCATTGAAAAAGCTATTATCACTCCTAGTGGTAACGGTCTGTGTCTTGACCTTTACCTATGGTTGCGCTGACTCAAGTACAGCGACTGTTCCTCCAGAAACCACACCTGCCCCAACTGCTGCAGTTGAAACAGTGGAATCCCCAGCGGAACCCACCGAAGTAGCAGAGGAAGAAACTACTCCTGCTGAACCAGAAGCAGTAGCAGAGGAAGAAACTACTCCTGCTGAGCCAGAAGCAGTAGCAGAGGAAGAAACTACTCCTGCTGAACCAGAAGAAGCAGTAGCAGAGGAAGAAACTACTCCTGCTGAACCAGAAGCAGTAGCAGAGGAAGAAACTACTCCTGCTGAACCAGAAGAAGTAGCTGTAGCACCTGAGCCTGCTGCTGAGCCAGAAGCAGTAGCAGAGGAAGAAACAGCTCCTGCTGAACCAGAAGCAGTAGCTGCAGCCATAGATCCAGCAGCCCTAGCTAAATCAGGACAAGTCTTCGCAGGGAACTGTGCCGCTTGTCATGCGGGTGGAAAGAATTTAATCAATGCCCAAAAAACTCTGAAAAAGGATGCCCTTGAGAAGTATGGCATGTACTCTAAGGACAAGATCGTTTACCAGATCACCAATGGTAAACCCCCCATGCCAGCCTTCAAAGGTCGTATACCAGCGGATCAGATTGCAGCCCTTGCTGATTATGTGCTGTATCAAGCTGACAATGGTTGGTAATAGCTTGATTCAATTGGGTTTATAAACGATTTGTA
>NZ_JAAHHU010000673.1:0-2468 GCF_010672095.1 Moorena sp. SIO3I6
TGATAATATTTGACTCTGTCTTGATGCAGCGCGGTCATGGGGGTTTCCCCCATGACCGCGCTGCATCGCTTTCAGTACTGAAATTGATTGTTATCACTGCCGTTATTAAGTGTTTTTGTACTGGTGCAATATCTCAATATTAAGTAGTGGAGTTTTACAACCAATCAAATGAAGAAATTACTTGTTACTGGTTCATCAGGACTAATTGGTTCTGAAGTTTGTATACATTTTGCCAATCAAGGCTGGGCTATTCATGGTCTCGACAATAACCAGAGAGCAGTTTTCTTTGGTCCTCAAGGAGATACTCGCTGGAATCAACAGCGACTGCAATCTCAGATTAAAGGCTTTGTACACCATGAGTTAGATATTCGCAACCGTCAAGACATTCTTGATTTAATTGAAAGCCTCAGACCTGATGCTATTGTCCATACAGCTGCACAACCCAGCCATGACCGAGCCGCAGCTATTCCCTTCGATGACTTTGATACCAATGCAGTAGGGACGTTGAATCTTTTAGAAGCAACGCGCCAGTTTGCTCCTGATTCTCCCTTTGTCCATATGTCTACTAATAAGGTGTATGGTGATGCACCGAATGAGATTCCAATGGTAGAGTTAGAAACCCGTTGGGATTATGCGGACAATACCTATGAACAGGGTATTCCTGAGTCTTTTCGGATTGACCAATCTAAGCACTCTTTATTTGGTGCTTCTAAGGTAGCGGCGGATGTGATGGTGCAGGAGTATGGCCGATACTTTGGACTGAAAACCTGTTGTCTGCGCGGTGGTTGTCTCACTGGTCCAAATCATTCTGGTGTAGAACTTCACGGATTTCTTAGTTATCTGGCGAAGTGTAATTTAGAGGGTCGCACTTATAAGGTATTTGGTTACAAAGGGAAACAAGTCCGAGACAATATCCACTCCTATGATGTCGCTCGTTTTATTGAGGAGTTTATTCAGGCACCCCGCTGCGGTGAGGTATACAACTTGGGGGGCGGTAAAGATAATACTTGCTCAATTTGGGAGGCGTTTGATATGGTTTCTCAGCTTTCTGGGAAAAAGATGTCATTTGAGTATATGGATAAAAACCGAGAGGGTGATCATATTTGCTATTACAGTGATTTAGCCAAGATGAAAGAACATTATCCCAATTGGTCTATTACTAAGCCTCTAGAGTCTATATTTTCGGAAATTGTTGCTGGTTGGTCAGAGAGGAGAAGGCACAGATGAATACTGAGTACAACGCACCAGGTTCTGCCGTTTGGGAAAAAACCGGCTTCATATATGCAAAGATATAACTTTGCAGGTTCTTATATTAAGGATAAGCGAGTTCTAAACGTTGGTTGTGGACCTGGTTATGCTGAGGAAATACTTGCTGGCTATTCTCCTAGGAGTATTACAGGAATTGATTATGATCAAAAATTAATAGAATTTCTGAGGCAAACCAAAAAATCTACTTTTAGAAATGTAAGCATTGAGTATATTCATGCTGACGCGCAACATATTCCAAGGAAGCTAGGGAATTTTGATGTAATTATTTCATTTGAGAACATAGAACATTTGAATGATCCAATTAAATTTATGCAAGGCGTTGCCAATTTGAAGAGTACTGAAAATACTATCTTGATCCTCAGTACTCCCAATGCTATGCATTATAGTCGCCATCCAACCAATCCATGTTGTAATCCATATCATGTCCGAGAATTCGATTATTATGAATTAATCGAATTAGTGAAACCTTTCCTCAAAAATATACAGACATTTGGACAAATAGAGAGAAATTACAATGACGTTGTTCTAGACGTTGAGAAGGCTTTCCGAGCCCTTGATTCATTAATCCTGGTAAGATTTGAGAAGGCAATCCGCAAGTTGATTGGAAAACCAGTCAAAGATTTTAATTTTCTACCTCTGCATACAGACATAGAATATCTCACTCCAGAGAATGCGGAGAAAGCGAATACTTTCATATTGGTTGGCGAAGTGTTATGAAAATTCTGATTACAGGAGTTGCTGGTTTTGTTGGTAGTCGTTTGGCTGAAGCGATTAGCACTGGGATTGAAGGTGTCAACCTTGTAGGTATTGATAATTTGAGTCGTCGAGGTAGCGAGACAAATTTACCGTTACTTAGAAAACTCGATTGCAAGTTTATTCACGGAGATGTTCGTAGTGCAGATGATGTATTAGCACTACCAAAAGTTGATTGGATAATTGATTGTGCTGCCAATCCCAGTGTATTAGCTGGAGTTGGGGGAGGTTCTGCTCAATTAGTTGGTCATAATCTAATTGGTACCCTGAATCTACTAGAAAAATGCCGTCGAGATGGGTGCGGTTTTATGATCCTGAGCACCAGTCGGGTATATTCAATTAATGCTCTATGTAGTATTCCACTAAATGAAGACAACAACCGATTTATTCCAGATCATAGCCAAACCTTTCCAGTTGGTTTTAGTTTGCAAGGTGTTAGTGAAAAC
>NZ_JAAHHU010000674.1:0-2466 GCF_010672095.1 Moorena sp. SIO3I6
TGCTCGTCTCCCTGTCCCCCAGGATTATTAGTTGGTGATTCCATTTCATTCCATCACCGGGCTATCCTTCCCGACGCTGACCCTATCGGGTACAGCGCGGGGCTGCCGCCATAAAGCTCAATACAAAAACCAGCGACACCACGCTGCTCTAATTTTTTCACCAAGCGTTGGACATTGTTAAAATTTCCGTAGCCCGTATCCCCATCCAGCAGAATTGGGACAGAAGTGGCATCGGACATGAACTCAACTACTTCCAAGACTTGAGTCCAACTTGCTTCGTTGTTATCACGCACACCCAACTGGGCAGAAATGCTGAGGCCACTGCCCCAAATACCCTGAAAGCCTGCCTCTTCAGCAATCTTAGCGCTGATTCCATCATGGGCATCTATCAGAAACTCTAACTGTTTAGAGTTCAGCAGTGTTCTAAGTTGTGTCGTTTTTCTAGGTTGTGTTGTTTTTCTAAGTTGCGTTGCTTTTCTAGGTTCTGTCGTTGTTCTAAATTGTGCTGTTGTTTTCATTTGGCATCCTAAAATTGCAACAATTTTTGACGAAAGTGGTCTAGGAAATAGGCTTACTTTTTATCTTTAGTTAAGGATCTCGATCGATCATGAGCCACTCAAAACACAGTTAACTCAGGATTAGCTCTTCCTACCCTGATGCTGCTGTCGGCTCATAGCTTTTCAACACTACTTGACTAGCAGTTTTAGTAGCAGTGTTTAGAAACATGACAAGGTTACCTAGCTCCCAGCCCTTCCATGGTGGGCAAGAAATCAGGGGAGTTAGGGAAACCAGTGCAAAGGCTCAATAGCCTTATCTGACCACGTTTAACTAACTTTTAAGCTGAATTTAAAAGAATTTTAACCTTTTTTGTGCTCAATGAATATCGCTTCGGATCGTGATCAGGTCCTAGGGCGACATTCAAACGATGATTCCAAATCCTGCAAACCTTTAAAACCTCTTGCCCATATCCTCTTTTGAGATACGTCTCGGCCTGGTTGGGTCCATAAATCTTAAAATCGTAGAATTGAAACTCTCGCAAAGGAAAGATCTCATCGAGATCTGGATACTGAGGATGTCCCCCTTCAGAGGGCAATCTCCTTTGGTCATAGATATAGATGTCAATCCCGTCACTTATTTTGTAAAGATTTTTTTCGATCTTTCTAAAGTAGAAACCATGATCATTGAGGATAGTTTTTAAAGTAAATAATTTCTGGAAATCTCCCTCTGTCATCTCAATATCAATGTCATCATCCCAAGGAATGACTCCTTCGTGTCGCAGAGCACCGATTAATGTTCCTGAAATAGCCCAGTAAGGGATATGATGCTGTCTAAGGAGGGAATCAAGGAACTGGAAGTCTTGGCGTAATTGCCAATGTATTGGTTTTAATTTCTGAGCCAAAGCAACGACCATTTCCGCGATTGTCCCTGTTTTTTTTGATTCAATGCCCTTCTCGATGGCATAGTTGTAATGGGCGATCGCTTCAGCAAGTCCTTCTTGTTTTGTCAGCGCCTCGTGGGGTTGCGTTGATAAAACATCTGACTCTAGCGCAAGGGCTTGCTGATACATGGTGGCTGCTTCTATCACTTGACGGGCACAGCGATCAATCTCTTCTAATCGCTGGGATGATATCTGAGCAGACAACAATAGGTACCACAGCTGCTCGTGAAATTCCTCGCAGTCCGGTTTAATCTTAATCGCTTTCAGGTAACAGGCAATTGATTCGACCCACTCACCTTTTTGGCAGTAGAGCTCTCCCAATTCTAGATAAATTTGAGGATTATCTGGTTGCAGCTCAATGTTTTTCTGGGTGTTGGCGATTGTCTGTGCTAGATGATCGGGTGGATTTATTAGTGTATCTTTTATCTTAGTCCTCTCCTGTAATCGCTTCTGCACCTAGGTTTGATTCCGGAGGAAGGCCAACCCTTAAAGATTTGCAGACCTTCCCTCGGGTTTGAGCACTTCTAGATTACGCCCGGTAATCACTAAGTAGGATTTTTTAGTGCATCGGTGCGAACAAACACGCTAGTAGTCTGCTTACCGCGCCTTACCTTTATTTCTAGTACCTTATTTACTCCACTATTTTCCACAAGGCGCTGTAGTTGTGTAGCATTAGTAACAGGTCTTCCATCAATTTGAACAATTATGTCCCCACGACGCATACCAGCATCAGCAGCTGGTGTATCCGGCATTACTTGAACTACCAAGACACCATTGACTTCTGGTAATAGGAAAACAGAATTGGGGTCATTGTTGTTTTCTTGTGCTAGTTCCGGGGTTAGGGTTGTCATCCGAACGCCGATATATGGATGGACAACTTTTTGTCCTTGGGCTAGTTTGTTGGAAATCTCTTTGACTTTGTTGATGGGAATAGCAAAACCAATTCCCATAGCATTAGCCCGAATAGCAGTGTTGATGCCAATAACTTCCCCTGTAGCATTCAACAACGGACCACCAGAGTTTCCAGG
>NZ_JAAHHU010000675.1:0-2465 GCF_010672095.1 Moorena sp. SIO3I6
ATGGACTGGGTGCGACTCGTTGACTAGAAACCTTATCCGAAAAGATATGGGGGATTAGTCGCAAGGTAATAAACCTTGACAACTTGATAACCATGTTGGTGAGACACCAACCCTCGTGAAATCCGAGTGACAGCCCTACCCCTAGTCAATGAGAAGTAACAAACTCTAGGCTAAAGCGGGGTCGAACAGTGAAGCTCTACCAGCCTAAAGTGGGGTTAGTAACAGGCAAGGAACTCATGGGTACCACAAGAAAGATACGCTTGAACCATCGTTATTATTGAGTAGCGAAACAAGGCTGAAACGCTACAAATAAACAATTACGGAACACACAGGATTTTAGGGTTCCGGTCCCCTAAGAGATTTACTCCTAGTTCCCGGTGGATAGTATCACCCTAAAAGTTCACAAAAGATGGTTACCAGGAACGAAGTAACCTCATAGGTACTCTCAGAAAGGTCGATTTCTGAGTAGGTAGTTAGCCGCATGGCCTATGAAGGAGAGATAGAGTCAGAAGCAAAAGCTCAGGGTAATGCCTGAGATACGCAGACAGACTCACGTGGTTAGGAAAAGATCTAGCTATGAGTAGCAGTAAAAATGTCGAAAACTCGGGGGTTCGCCCCACAGTCTGAATGGAACAAGGTCAATTGGCGAAAGCTTGAAATGACCGTGTTTAAGCTGCAAAAACGGATATATCAAGCCTCTCAACGTGGCAATGTTCGCGTGGTAAGAAAACTCCAAAAACTTCTAATGAAATCCTGGTCAGCAAAGATGCTAGCGGTAAGGAAGGTAACTCAAGAAAACAAAGGGAAAAGGACAGCAGGAATCGATGGTCAGAAGGTTTTGTCGAACCAAAAGAGATTGAACCTAGTCAAAAACCTGAAAGTTTACAAGAAACCCCAACCCACTCGCAGAGTCTGGATAGATAAACCCGGAAAGAAGGAAAGGAGACCATTAGGAATCCCGACCATATATGACCGAGCACTCCAAGCTCTAACCAAACAGGCGTTAGAACCTGAATGGGAAGCACGCTTTGAACCTAATTCATACGGGTTCAGACCAGGAAGGTCATGTCATGATGCCATCCAAGCAATTTTTACAAGCATCAATCAGATGCCCAAATGGGTATTAGATGCTGACATCTCAAAATGCTTCGATAAAATAAACCACGATGCACTTCTCACAAAAATAAACACCTACCCATCCATGAAAAGATTAATCAAAGGATGGCTAAAGGCAGGTGTAATAGACAACAACACATTCTCCACTACAGACGAAGGGACTCCCCAAGGTGGAATAATATCACCACTATTGGCAAATATAGCCCTCCATGGAATGGAAGAAGAAATTAAGGAATTCGCTGAAACACTCCCTTCTAAATATGGAAGCGGAAAAGTTAAAAGAAGAAGAGCCCTAAATCTAATCCGATATGCAGACGACTTCGTCATAATGCATAAATCCAAAGAAGTAGTAGAAGAATGTCAGAGAATCATCAGTTTATGGTTGAATGACATAGGTTTAGAATTAAAACCAAGTAAGACAAAGGTCATACACACGCAAGAAGGATTTGACTTCTTAGGATTCAACATCCGTCAATATAACGTGGGAAAGAACCAGTCAAAACAAGGTTTTAAAACCCTCATCAAACCACCAAAGAAGAAAGTGAAAGAACATTGGGAGCAGCTATCCACCATCATAGATAAACACAAAGCTGCCCCCCAGGCTGCCCTAATAAGCAGACTTAAACCAATTATAAGGGGATGGTGCAACTACTACAGCAGCGTAGTAAGTAAAGAAACCTTCTCCAAATTGGACAACATGCTCTGGAACAAACTTCAAAGATGGGGATACAGGAGACATCCAAAGAAATCAAAAACCTGGGTAAACAATAAATACTGGGGAACAAAGGTAACCAAACCCAAAAACCCCTGGGATGCCCCTAAAGTAGACAATTGGGTCTTCAGGACAAAAGAGGATAATTACCTCCCAAAACATGCGGAAAAAGAAATTATTCGACATGTTAAAGTCAAAGACACCAAAAGTCCATTTGACGGAAATCTGATTTACTGGAGTACCAGAATGATGAAACACCCCGAGATGACCAGTCAGAAGGGAAAACTTTTGAAAAGGCAAGAAGGGAAGTGTTCCCATTGTGGTCTCACCTTTAGGGACGAAGATTCATTGGAAATACATCACATAACACCACGCTCACAAGGTGGAACTGACAAACTCAATAACCTTGAGCTCCTCCACTTACATTGCCACGACAAAAAACACGAAACCAAGATTGCGATAAAGCACCAAAAGTCAAACCCTTCGGAGCTAGATAACAATCCGTTTTAGTATAGAGGTACCAATGAAAGTGTGTTCCTGCCATGAGGAGCCGTATGACAGGAAACTGTCACGTACGGTTTTGAAGACGAGTCGGCGGGGGTGACCCCTCGGCTTAGTTTAATACTATCAATGATGT
>NZ_JAAHHU010000676.1:0-2464 GCF_010672095.1 Moorena sp. SIO3I6
AACGAAAAAGGCAAAAGGTTCTGTAAAACTACTTATGATTCGGGGTAAAACATCATTGTTACTAGAAGTACGTACCCAAAATGAATCTATTGCTGCTTGAAACTTAGAAACTACTATGTTAAAACCGATGATGGAGGGGATTAGCAATTTTTGAACAGAGCGGAGGAGTTTAGAAAATTGCGTTGTTCCTTGTAAGCCTAAGTAGCCCACTAGCATTAAAACCAAGGTAATCATTATGCCACGAGAACCTGTCATGAAGCTAGTAATTGCAACTAACAAAACCTCTGCGATAGTAAGCCATTGCCAAAATAGAGGTTGTTCCATAGTCAGCAGTGGTAGTAGCCAACAAAAGCAACTTGCCAAATAAACTGTGTAGCCAGTTAGGTAGGAGAAAGTTCCTGTTACCCTAACAGCTTGTCCAGCTACGGCAACAGCTACCTCGTCTCTGGCATAAACATTGAGAGGACTATCGGGAGGACTAAAGTATTGGGCGATGGCTAACATCCCCACAGGAATGAGCAGCAGTAGGTAAGAGCGCAGAAATTTATAAAACTCTTCTTCTGAAGGAAACAGATATGGCAACACCCACATCAAAGGGATGTAGAGAAAATAGTTCTTGATTCCAAACAACCCAATTATAGGAGAACCTAAACTTGGGTTGAATGCTTGAAACAAGCACCATGCTCCCGACATGTAGATTAAAATTGTAATTGCTTCAGCTTTAATCACCACTCTTCTTTTCGACTTGGGACGTGAAAAATAGCTGATGTAAGCCCCTATAAGTACAAAGTCTTTCAGAAAGTAGAGCAGTTGACTGGCTTGAGGTAATGCCCATTTACGTATAGCACCTTCTAATACTAATAGCAGAAGTACTATTTTGACGGAGCGACGCCAGTTGAGGGATGAGAGGTAAATGACAACAGCAGCGCCAATTAGACCAAGATAAATAAGATTCAACTAATTGCCTCCTCAAAGACCTGTAAGTAGGCTTTGGCTACTTCTGCTTTTTGATGACGGGATAGATGAGATACTGTTTCTTGGCGGTATTGAGATAATTGGTCAGGCTCTTTCAATAGGTTTGCCAATGTCTGAGTTAAGGCTATAACATCTCCATTGGGAAAGGTTACGCCACACGGACCAATTGCATCTTTTAGACCTCCTCCCTGGGAGCCGATAACAACGCAACCACAGGCGATGCCTTCTAGTGCTACAATCCCAAATGGTTCCTGCCACCTGGATGGCACTACCATAATTTTATGGGCATTTAAGATTTGAGCTAACTCTTGTTCTACTTTTGTTCCTACAAAGTCTATCTGGTTGATAATGTCTAAATCTTTTGCCTGTTGATGTAATTGAGATTCTTCTGCTCCACCACCGATAATTGTTAATTTTGGAGTCAGTCCTATTGATTTAAGATTTGCTAGTGCTTCTAGCAGTAAGTCTACTCCTTTGTCAGAAACTAAGCGCCCTAAAAATACCAGTTCTTTGTCACGAGGAATTTCTGGGATTTCATAGAATACGTCATCCCGATAAGAATTGGGGATTACGATAGATCGTGCTGGGATATACTCAGCTACAGCATTACTGATCGATATGTTAGTGGCAAAGCGACTTACAAAATACTTTAGATAATCCTGCCAACCGAGACTGTTATCAGAACGGCGATACCATGTTTGATGGGTTATGATTAAATACTTAGGAATAATGAACAAAGGCCAGATTCCCTTCAAGCTAACGCAGCCTTGGAAAAACACATCGCACCAATGGGTGAGTTTCAATAGCTGGCGCGCATTGGGTCGTCGGATAACTTCAAAAGGGAACGATTTTGAGTCTGTTGCTGGTGTTTGTGAAACTAGCTTTACTTCATGTCCTTGATCAACAAACTCGTGGGCTAAAATAGAAACGATTGTTTCTAACCCGCCGATACTGGGATAAAAAAGAGGAGAATAAATTATAATATTCATACAGAGATTGTATCTGTATAAGTAGGTGGGCTTAATTATCCGTAAAATAGCGATTGAAATTCAAAATCCTGAAAATATATTTAATACAGGCTTTCAGGATTTTTTTTATTTTGATTTTTAAGGTTTATTTGCCTCATTTGATAGACCTATGCCATCTTGCTAGGTTAATATCATCATTCGGCACGGCAGTAAAGTTAAACTCTGAAGCTGGGAAATTTTCGTCACAGGTAATTCCTAGAGGATATCCACCACTAAAACTTGCTAAATGAAACAGTTTGTAATCAAAATAATGCAATAATTTAAACAGTTCTATGCGATTTGTTCCAGCTAATTTTAAAGCATTATCGTTGCACTCAATCATGAAAGTTGGACGCATAGATTCCAGTAAATGACTACCTCCTGTTAATATAATTTTTTCAAATCCCTCACAATCAATTTTTACTAGGCTGGGATTAATCTTATGTTGCTCAACAATTTCATCTAGAGTTATCGTTTGAACA
>NZ_JAAHHU010000677.1:0-2463 GCF_010672095.1 Moorena sp. SIO3I6
GTTTAATAGCTCGTTTTCCTCTTCCCAAGGATTCCTAGTTGACAATTCCGTTTCACTTCATTGTCCCGCTATCATCCCGACGCTCACCCTATCGGGTAGAGCGCGGGGCTTCTCGCGGATCAGCTAACCCCTAACCGCGCTTCGGCTGGCATTATCTTTAACTGTTTTCAGCTCTCTTACCTACTGTTCCGGAAAATTCTTACTTATGACTGAAGTTCCTCGTTGACAAAATGGCACAACCTATGCATGGCTTGGGATTTCCGATTTTCTATCCGTCATTTACTGGGTACAAACAGAGAAACATTAAGTAAATCTAAAGCCTTTTGTTGGACTGGTGTAGGTTGAGTAATTTTCAAAAAAGTCAGATCAGCTCCCTCTAATTTAGAACGAATTGTGTTAAGAGTAATTGTCCCCAGATCAGCCATCAAAGTTGAAAAGCTATGTACAGGCAAATTCTGGGATGTCTTCTTTCTACGAGCTTTGGATAAAGCCTTTTTTGAACGTTTGACAGGAGTTACCCCATCCCAATCGATAGGAGTGTCATCCTCATCCTCAAACAAAATCGGCCCATTAGCTTGTTTCATGTGCCATTCCACATAATAAGCCAGCATACAAAGAAAAACGTGAGATTTCACTCGGCTTTCAAGGTGATGAGAAATGGGACGTACTTTTAAATCCATAGTCTTATAAGAACGAAAAGCCTGTTCAACTTGAGACAGACTTTTGTAAGCTTTGACCGTCCTTGGAGCATCTAAAACTTCCGCCTCTACAGAAGTGCGAATTACATACAATCCATCTAAGGCGGCGGCGACTTTTAAGTCTTGTGGCTTGCGGGAGTATGAAAAGCTGTTGTTCGTGATTTCCAGTTCAAAGAACTTACCGACTCGATACTTATTAATCACCTTACCGACTCGGATCCCAATTTGCTCGGCTCCTTTCAAAGCTCTTTTTTTTCGGAGAGTTGCTTGGACAATTTTTTCTAATTCTTCTTCAGTTTTTTGTAAGAGTTTTTCTCGTTTTTGTGCGCTTTGTTCAGCCGTCAAAGGGTTGCGACAAGCAATTAATCTTTCCCCCTGATAATCAACCGATTCAACCTCAACTAAATTCTGTTCATCAAACAACCCCAGTTGAATCACCTCTTGCTGGGCGAGTTTTTTGATTTGAGGGGCTGTCAAAGCGGTAATCCAATTCTTATCCTCCCCAGAAGACAATTCTTGGTCTATTCTCGTCTGAGTAATCATTCCTCTATCTCCGACCCAGATAATTCTTGATAGTCCAAAGCGATCACGGACTTTTTCGATTTGTTTTGCCAAGGTCGTTGTATCGGATGTATTTCCTTCAAAGACTTCTACTGCTATGGGACATCCTTCTCGGTTACACAGTAAGCCAAATACTATTTGTAGTTTTCCTCTCTTTTTGTCTCGACTATAACCGTATTTGGCTAGGGGACAGGTTTTTCCTTTCGGCAAAGCCGTTCGCGTAGCGTGGCCTACGGCCTCCGCTTCGCGAACAAAGTAGGTAGAACTGATGTCGTACAGAACTAATGAACCCTCTTCTAAATGCTTTTTCGCCAGTTCATTTTCAATGGATGCTTGTCGGACTAGTAACCAATCTAAAGCCTCATATAAGTCATCCTCCAATGCTGATTCTAACCCGAGGATATGGCTCAAAGATGAACAACAAGTTTTCCAATTTAATCCCCTCGCCGTTGCCAATTTTGAGCGAGGCTCAATAATTCTGGCTACTATCATTGCTATGATTAAAGAGCGATTTTTTGAGGGGTTTGAGTCGAGCAGCTCTGGAACTCCCAGTTTGTTAAGAGTTCCTAATACCGCAGATACATGACCATGAGGTAAGCTGCGAATAATTTGAAAAGCCTCTCCATAGTTTTCAATTGCGACTCCTCCTTTCAGAACAATACGCAAATTTTCGATCACATCATCAGGTAATTTGGACAAATTAGCAAGGGTGCGTTTACGAACTTTATTTCCCTCTCGGTATGATTCTCTGAGAAGGACGGCAGGAGGAGAATTTCTGTTAGGAACACGTTCTATATACATGACTACATTATAGCCGAAGTTCCCCCAACCAAAATCTTAAGAAAATCGGAAAATTACATGGGCACACAAGGGTCAGGCTAAATCACGCTTATCCCTTATGGGGATAGCCTTTCCTGGGTAGAGTAGTACAAATGTACAGGGGAACTTCAGTTATGATGAGAGTTAGGGCGAGAGCAGATCAAAAAATTGGCCAAAACTTTGATCTCATCGATAATCCTACCCTCCCTTGCTTGGGATGTTCACAAGAAACCTGAAGATAGGACAGGTTTCTACTCCCAGTTTTTTTGTTAACCCAGGTTATGCCTCGCCTACAATAGGCGAGGTATCGACAGCTTAAGCGCCCCGTTTGAGAGAACGCTCTACTTGGGAAAATTCCTGCTCTAGACGATCCTTCACCTTTTTC
>NZ_JAAHHU010000678.1:0-2461 GCF_010672095.1 Moorena sp. SIO3I6
GGGAGAATGTTCAATTAATCACAGAATACGCTCACTCTACCAATGATTCTGACGAATTAGGCTTAGTAAGTGGTTCAGCCTACCGCGTCCAACTAGACGGCAAATTTGGTGATGCTTTCTCCGGTAAGGCTTATTTGCGCTCCACTGAAACTGGCTTTGCCAATAACGCTACCGTTAGCTTTGTTCCTGGTCAAACCCGTTATGGTGCTCAGTTTCTGGCCAAACTGACTGATACGACTAGTTTTCGGGTACAGGTAGACCGGGAAACTAACCGAGGTATAGCCCCCCGAGTTGTTAATAGTTTCGGTGATTTATTCGACCCCCGTACCGAACCCCAGGCTGGTAATCGGGTGGATAATTCTCTAACTACTGTAATTGCGGGGATTAAGCAACGTATTGGTGCGGGTAGCCTCCAACTCGACTGGGTGTTTCGCGACCGCGAAGACCGTAAAGATGATTCTAGAAGTCGTACATCCAATCAGTTGCGATCGCGTTTTAAGATGCCCTTAACTGATAGGCTCACTTTCCAGGCTCTAAATGAACTAACCTTATCTAGCGAAACCGATTCAGTGTATTCAGACCGGACTGCGATCGGATTAGACTGGCGAGTATATCGAGGAATTACCATCAATATCGGACAACAATGGTTTACCCGAGGGCAATTTGAGGGACAGGAAATTACCCATCTTGGTATCAGTGGCGATTACAATCTTGGCTCTGATACCACTATCTCTGGACGTTACTCCATTGTTGGCGGATTAGATCAGATGACCGGTCAGGGCGCTATCGGATTGAAGCAGGGCTGGACGATTTTCCCTGGCATGCGACTAAACCTTGCTTATGAGCGGGTATTAGGTAATTTCCTTGGAGAAAACGCTGCTGCTGATCAGTTCAGTCAACCTTACGCTTTTGGTCAAGGAGCCTCAGCCCTTGGATTTGAGAGTGGAGAAAGCTACAGTATCGGTTTTGAATACACTGACAGTCCCGATTTCAAAGCCAGCTTCAAATGGGAGCATCGTTCTTCTAATCGTGGCAACAACACTGTAATCACTGGTGCCGCCTCTGGGAAATTGTCTCCTGCTATAACTGCTTTGTTTAGTTATCGACAGGCGAATGCTGCTAATCAAAGGCTTAGGAGCCGATTAGGAAACTCGATCAATCTCAGGCTAGGTGTTGCTTACCGTAATCCCGCAAGCGATAACTTTAACGCTTTAATGCGCTATGAATTTCGCCAGAATCCCGCTACTATTCCCGATACGATTTTATTGGGCAGTGGTACTGGTTATAACGAACATCTATTTTCCGGCGAAATGATATATGCTCCCAACTGGCGATGGGAATTTTACGGTAAATATGCTTTGCGTTATAGTAAATCCTATTTATCCAATGATTTAATCGGAGATAGCACCATTCATCTCGGTCAACTCCGAGCATCCTATCGTCTAGGCTACAACTGGGATATAGTCGGTGAAGCTCGCTTGATCTCTCAACCTTCAGCAGACTACTTTGAAAATGGCTTCCTGATTGAAACTGGCTACTACCTGACTCCCAGTCTGCGCCTTGCTGCTGGATACGCTCTTGGTAATATTGACGACTACGACTTCCGTGGCTCTCGTTCCGCCAGTGGTCCGTATTTAGGACTTACTGTCAAACTTGATGGTCTGATTGGTAATTTATTTGGCGGCTTTGGCAATCAAAAGGTAGCACCACCCCAGCAGCAGGAATCTCAAATTGAATTCATTGTTGAAGATAACCAAAAGCAAGAAAATCCCAATAAAACTAACCAACCTGTGGTTGAAGAAGGGCTAGAAGAAAACAGTAAACCCCTTTATAACGACAAATCAGAAGAGGATAACACACAAGCAAGAAGAACAGAAAAATAATAGTGTGTTCCGGTAATTTATGATTGGCAATTTGAGTATTATTGCCGATTAATAATGACAAATTTATTAGTATTAATTATCAAAAGTATTTAGTTTAAATTTAACTTTTTTTTATTAAAATTAATTAATTTAATATTTTCAGCAAACTTTATTAAAATTAAGCAGCTATGAATTCCAATATAATTCCTTATAATTTAAAGTCAAAATTTCACCTAAACCTATGATAAAAAAAACTTACTATTCTAGTTTAATTTCATTTTTAAAAAATAAAAAAAACCACCTATAGTTATCAAAAAAAAACAGTATCTACCTAGTTTATTATCAAGCCTAGGCTTAAAAGAGTATACCATCAACCATGTCAGCTTTTGGGGTATGGGTGTTGAATGGCACAGGAGTTACCAAAAAAATTGGGTAATCGCGCCCCTTCCTTCTAGGACGGCTTTTTTTTTTAACTTTTTCTTGACAGTTTTTACTAGGTGTGCTACTCTAAAATTATAAACAATAGACTTTTCAACTAGATAGATACTATCTAAACAGATCGGAAGGATCACAATTCTGAACTCCAGTCACCATAACTT
>NZ_JAAHHU010000679.1:0-2454 GCF_010672095.1 Moorena sp. SIO3I6
CTCGGTACTTTCCCAGCTACACTGGCTTAACTCAATTACACCTGTTTAATAACTGGGTTCTAGAGCTGGGGACTAGCTACGCATCCCCAGGTAGGAACTTGAACACTTAGAAATAACGTAGTTCTTAGTTACGGTCGATGCCTGGTATTACCCAGGGCACCTCCGCTTCCGAACTGGGCGTGCGACTTTCACCGCACCCAGCTCTTAGGTATCCTCAACCTTTCGGCTTGCCTTTCGGCTTGCTCCAATGAATCATCTGGTGGCAGCTTTGATGTACTGCCATTAGGTTCTTTTGCTTCCAATTGTCGTGGTTTCCATCGACGTGATGGAGGTGTACAGATTCGTCGCTTAAGAACTTGTATCCACAATGTCCACAAGAATGGTTTTGCCTTTTCAAAGCTTTAGCGGTAGCATCATCGTATAGTACGGAGTTCCGCATACTCCAGTAGACTAAGTCTCCATCATACGGGGACTTAGTCCCTCTAACGTTGACGTGTTGATTTTGTTCGTACCCAACTGCTGGAAAGCCTTTCTTGCATAGTTCGGTGGCTTTGTACCGATTCACTTTCTTTTCCTTGCGGAATTTCCGGTTTGCGGTTTTTGCCATAAACCATAAACTATCTCGGGAACTGCTCATATCACAGCTTTTGTGGTAGTTCCTCCATCCACGCACGATTGGGGCTAATTTTTGGGCTTTGACTTCAGCACCATAATTCGAGCTATTCACCACGGCTTTAATCTTCTTCCGGATATTACGATGGTTTTCCTCTGAGGGAATACATCGAAATTTTCCGTTTCTCTGGACTCGGAATTTCCAACCCAGGAAGTCAAATCCGTCTGTCGTTTTGGTTAGCTTGGTCTTCTCTTGGTTTACTTCCAATCCACGTTGGGCTAAGAAGTTCCTCACTTTTTCTAGAATCTTTTCAGCGTTGTCGTTTGGCTTGAGAATAATCACCATGTCATCTGCATATCGAATGCTTCTGACCTTTTTGTTAATTTCCTCTATTCCGTCAAGTGCAATGTTGGCTAAGAGTGGACTGACCACACCACCTTGGGGCGTTCCTTGTTCAGGAAATTCCGGATTGATACCTGCTTTTAGGCATCTGAATATCCCCATTTTCAGACCCGCAGGAGCTATCAACCTATCCATGATGGAATTGTGGGAGATGCGGTCAAAGCACTTCTTAATGTCTAGCTCGATTATCCTTTTATTGATGCCGTTGTTGCCAGAATTTAGATTCTGAAATAGCATTTTTTGTGCATCTTGAGCACATCTGCCTGTTCTGAATCCATAGCTGAAGGCACTGAACGTCGCCTCATGGGCTGGTTCCAAGGCATATTTGGCTAAACATTGCCATGCTCTGTCTTGGATGGTCGGTACTTTCAGCATTCTCGTACTCCCATTTTTCTTAGGTATTGGGATTTCTCTCAACCCTTGGTGCGTCCAGTTTTTCGCATTGGAGCCTAGTTTTTCAAATACCTCGAACCTTTCTTTGTAGGTTAGGGAGGATTTCCCATCTACTCCGGCAGTTCTCTTTCCTTGATTGAGCTGTGTCACTTGACGGACAGCCAGCAGTTGTGCTGAACGGGATTTCAGAATCAGTTTCTGCAAAGACCGTGCCTTCCTCAGGTCACCATCTCTAATTGCTTTGTACACTCGCTTTTGTAGGCGGAAAAGATTCCGGCGGAGTTGCTTCCACTTTTGGCTTTTCCAAAGGTCACTATGTCTTGACATGTGTCTACCCATGCTCTTCATTAGTTTCGTGTATTCTGGATACCCGCCACCAGTTTCCGGTGGCATCCTACCCGACAGTGGGGATTAAGTTTGGCATAACTTACCGAGGTTTCGACCTTTCCTCAGACCCATTTTTGCTGTCGTTTTTACTCGTTCCATCTATCAGATTGTTTTGACGATTTAGGGCAGTCCAATTTGCCTATCCTCTTCTCGGAGATTACAACTATTATTCTAATGATGTTGTGAGAATGAAAGGATAAAGTCGCACACTGTTGCAGCTCAGATTGTGGCTTGTCTATTAGACACTTTTCTAGGACTAGTTTTACCCATGTCGTCTCCCCGTTAGCGCCAGTGATACCTATCTGCTTTGGTTCTGGTTGCGCCCTGGTGCCAGCTTCACTCTGCGGAGTTGCCGCCCGCTCGGTGTGGCCAAGGTAGGGAGTCACTTATCTCCTAAAGGGCAGGGTTTGCACCTGCATCCGAAGGACAGTTAGAACTTTTTGAGGTATTTTACCTCGCGAGTCCCCTAGCTTATACCCCTCCCGTTTCGGGAGGCTCCTAGCTAGAACGAGCCGCACTAGAATTTAGAATTGTTACGGTCGATGCCTGGTATTACCCAGGGCACCTCCGCTTCCGAACTGGGCGTGCGACTTTCACCGCACCCAGCTCTTAGGTATCCTCAACCTTTCGGCTTGCCTTTCGGCTTGCTCCAATGAATC
>NZ_JAAHHU010000068.1:0-35301 GCF_010672095.1 Moorena sp. SIO3I6
AAGGGTTTTGATGCTATTTAATTAACAAAATTTTCTAAATACTGTCTCTTTCCACTGCTCCCTGCTCCCTGCTCCCTGCTCCCTTTGCCAAAGTGTTAATTTAGCATAACAAGTACGGAAGAGCCAAAAATTATTGATAGTGTGTCTAATTCTTCGATAGTTTACGGCTGATTCGCTTAATATTTCTGGAACGGCTAGCAATGGTTGCTGTACCTTTACCGATTTGTACAAATACTTTACCAGAGAAAAGATTACTGAGGGCTGGGCGTTGGTAAACTACAAACTCATCTAGCTTTGATGTTTCCTCAAACCCCATCTCGGTCAGAGCATCCTGGAGAGCAGCGCTAAAAACTTTCTTACTCTTGAATTCTAGGGATACTGTAACGGTTCGATTGAAGTAGGTACCTAATAAACCACCGATTAAGCCAAAAATTACACCGACACTATAGGGCATCCCTGTCACCAGACTTAGCCTCAAAACTTGCGATGAAAAGACAGTGGTAATTAGGGTTGTGCAGGTGAAGTAGTACAAAAATGTTATTAATAAACCAGGACCAAGCTGCATAGAAATTTCCTTTGATATTATAACTATACATTTGCCATCAGTTTAAGACATTTTGAATCTGTTTCAACTGTTTTTTCCTTTAGCGATCGCTTGAGCTGCCCATCTCGATCTTCCCAGAGAGGTAAATCTCAGTCTCTATCCAGGGATGGATGATAAAATTCTTGGGGTAGTAGTAGGAGTAACATACCTTCGTCTAGCTGATCAAATGCTTCACAGGGGTTGATCAGGTTAGCGTTCGCGTAGCGTGGCCATAGGCCAATCGCTTTTAGCGGAAGCTTTGCTTCATCGCGTGTAGAAGGGAAATCCACCAGGGAGGTACTGCCCCTCCTACCACTGCGTTATCAGCACAGTGCCTCGCTTTTCGGCTTCTGGTGGTTAGAGGAAGATGGAGGACTCGAACCCCTACAACATCGCTGCCATACCACGGTTTTCAAGACCGATTGCCGTCCACTCGGCGGCATCTTCCTTAAGGTGCGCTTTCCGTGATGGCGAACGCGCCCCGCGTGACCTACGGTCAAGGGATTGCTCGCCATCACGGGTCGCACCTAAGGGTGTCTGACGGGACTTGAACCCGTTATGACTGGTTCCACAAACCAGCGCCGCGACCACTTTGGCTTCAGACACCACGTTGTTTAAAACAATACAAATTCCTAATTATTTAGTCCTAATTACAGCGTTTTTCATAATGATGAGGTATACAGGTTTTTTTCCCTGTTCCCTGTTCCCTGTTCCCTGTTCCCTGTTCCCTGCTCCCTGCTCCCTGCTCCCTTTTTCTATAAATCCTCTGTTCACAACTCAAAGAAAAATGCTATCGTTAGCATCAAGTTGCTTGTCACGCAATATTGCTCTGACTGTCATTAAAATCTCTCCCAGTTTATTTTTCCCACTACCATCAGCACCACAACCCCAGTAATAATCTATGGGTGAATTCTCAACAATTACCTGATCACCTGTAGCAAGTAGTAACTGGCGAAGATCACCATGGGTTTCAAATTTTTGTAACACTCCTCGCTGCATAATCTCATCTTTGACTTTTTCCCAATCATCACGAAGAGGATGAGAGCGATTGCGTCCCATTTTTGCTGCTTCCTTTGGTGTTTTTGCCTCACGGATTTTGTCATACCAAGAGGAATCAGTGGTCACAAATTTTTGGGCTTGGAAGAAATGCTCACTAGTCACCCACCACAATTTATCTAGCTCAAAGCCATGTCGGGAGAAGTTGGAAAAACAACCATAGGGTTTTTGGCGAGTACCGTAAAAATAGATTGTCATATAGTATTTTTATTTCAATTGTGAATATACTCCCTTAAGGAAAGGCAAGAGGCAAGAGGCAAGAGGCAAGAGGCAAGAGGCAATAGACAAGATTTAATCAAGTATAGAAAGATTTTGGGTAATATAAAAAACGATATTTTTTTTATAATTGATTTATTATTGCTATAATCGTTGCTGACTAATGAGACTAGCAAATTTGCGTTGCTGAATTAAGTAATGATATCAAGTATATAGCGTTTCTAGGACTCATGAGGTACACAGAATGGTTTCTCTTACCTGCTCCCTGCTCCCTGCTCCCTGCTCCCATTAACCCAGATATTTGTACCTCACAAGTCGTAGAATTGCTATAGTTGGGTTAGTTCCCGATTCCCGATTCCCGATTCCCGATTCCCGATTCCCGATTGATACCCATTGTTTAAAAAGGTGAGAATGCTGACCACTCAGCCAGGTGGAAACCTCAAGGTTTTATGGAACCTACAACCATAGTCCCTGGATTTTATCGATGGTTGACCTTTATGGTTTGAAGGTTGATCAGCTAAGGTTTGATGATTGAGGTTTAAGGGTTAACCGTTAACCTTTGACCTTTAAATTTAGAAAGAAAAAACCATAAATTTAGAGATTTTCGAGTGACCAGCACCTATCACCATTTTAATCGGGAATTTCGATCATTGTCCTGGCATTGCTGATCGAGAGTACTCGATCAACTGTTGATTTGAACTGTTCAATAAAAGTTTGTCGTCTTTCAAGTTCTTCAGCCAGGTTAGTAGGATCCAGTAGTTCAACCCCTTCTCTAGCTAGAAAGCTATCTGACAAGGATTGATACTTCTGTGAACCAACGGATGCATTCTGTCCTAGCACTTCCAGAGCTAGTTTATCAAGTCTTTCTTTGACTCGTGCTTGTGCCATCTTATAGTGATTCAGGGTTTTAGTATATGCTGACTGCATAGTACCGATCACTGCTTCATAATACCTGATAAACATCTTCATCTCAATGGCTTCTGCCACAGTCATATCTTGGTCAGCAACCGTAACCATTGTAGACGCATTGGATAAGACAATTACTCTCTTGATCGTCCGTCGTCTGGCAATCAGGGCATCCACTTTTTGCAAAGCTGCTTTAGCTTTTATCTCATAATCTTCTCGTGATTTGAAGCCTGTTGGCACTTGACCGACTTCAACCACAGAAATTAAGGTGTTGTTGTCCAAAGCTGCTCTGGCTGAGTCAATGCGCTTTTCCAGCAAGGTCAACTCTGCTAGAGCATCTGTGACAGTAATAGTTGTCATTTTACCCTCCTTATCTCTTCATTTGTATCTCCTAGCTAATTACTTGTAAACCCTGCTGTTATTTAACTTATTAGGTAAACATAGTATTTATATAAAAAGGGAACAGGGAACAGGGAACAGGGAACAGGGAACAGTAGTAAAGAGCTCTTTTTTTTAAATTATGAACAATTAGCAAGATTGTTCAGGTTCTATTGATAACTATTAAAATCAGGTAAATCGTTACTTTTTATTGGTTGTTTGTTACTTGAAAAATTTAAATTTACGAACTCCTTTAAATGATAAGTATTCAAGCAGAGATGATAAGCTGATGTGCATTTAAATTGGTTATTCCCCGTTCCCTATTCCCTGATCCGAAGTTCCCTTTGAACAATTTAGGTATCCCAATCTAAATGCTGAACAGCTTATGACATCATGCCTGCAAATTGGTGGCAGGGGTGAGAATTGCACTCACTGATTTCCAGGGTATGAACCTGGCGAGCCTACTCTTGCTCCATCCCTGCGATACCCCTGACTGGATTTGAACCAGCAACACCTAGGTTCTAAGCCTAGAGCCTCTGCCAATTGGGCTACAGGGGTTTGGATCCGAGGGGCAGAATTTGCGCTTATGACCAATTGACTGTTGGTCAACTGGACTAAACCAAACTGCGCCACATCTGGATAATTGGTACTCCCGACAGGATTTGAACCTGTAAAAAAACTAGAATCTCGGTCTAGTGCGTCTACCAATTCCGCCACGGGAGCGTATACCCCTGGCAGGATTTGAACCTGCAAAACACTCGTTCTGGGGGAGTGATGTCTACCAATTGCATCACAGGGGTAAAGTCGGGGTGACAGGATTTGAACCTGCGACATCTTGCTCCCAAAGCAAGCGCGCTACCAAACTGCGCTACACCCCGTTAGTACTCCTGGTGGGAGTCGAACCCACAACTGACCGTTTTTAAAACGGTCGCCTCTGCCAATTGGGCTACAGGAGCTTATGTGATACCAAATTGCTATCAAAATTCATTTGGGTTAAAGGTTAAAGGTTAAAGGTTGAAGGTTAACCTTCAACCAGTTAACCTTCAACCGGTTAACCTTCAACAATAGAATGCCGGAGTTGGACTCGAACCAACTTCTCCGTGATTCAGAGTCACGGCGACTTGCCAATCGTCCATCCGGCATTTAGCACTTGCAATAGCAAGTGACAGTCCCCCAAGGTCGGCATCGAACCGACGACCTCTCGCTTTTCAGGCGAGCGCTCTACCCAACTGAGCTACCGGGGGATACAAAGGAGAAAGATGAAACCCCTCCTGACTGCCCTGGCAGGGATCGAACCCGCGACCATCGAGTTAACAGCTCGCTGCTCTTCCAACTGAGCTACAGGGCATTCATCGTGCCGACGGGGATCGAACCCGCAATCACCTGCTTGAAAGGCACGCGGCTTAACCAAATTTGCCTACGGCACGGGAGCGCGGAGACTGAGATTTGAACTCAGATCAACGGTTTTGGAGACCGTTATGTTCCCAGTTACACCATCTCCGTATGTGGTCGCAGCGGCGGGACTCGAACCCGCACTCTCCTGGTTATGAGCCAGGTGCTCTACCGTTGAGCTACGCTGCTAGGTCACTGATTGGAGTCACTGATTGGAGCAGGATTTGCACCTGCAACCGATAAAAGCGACTGCAAACAGCGAGGCTGACGGGAATCGAACCCGCGACTTCCTGTTCGACAGACAGGCGCTCTGACCGTCTGAGCTACAGCCCCAGGACTTGAGCAGTTTATCCGTTGGAGTTTAGATCAATCTTTTAGATAAATCTCTGAGTTCACTCTGTGGGGAATCAACCCAAGGGTCTATCCCCACTTGATGAGCAAACACAGTTATATCCAAACATGAATCAAAAGGTATGTTACATATTTATTTGTCAAGGTTCCGTGTAAGCTTTTGGATTCGAGCTTTTTGACTCTTTCCTCTGCGCTATGTTTTGATGCTACAACAATACTACAAGCGGTGTCAAGGGTTTGGGCAAACTTTTTTTGGAAATTTTTAGGAGTTATGTGGATAGCCCCAGAAAACAATATATGTAGTGTTTTTATATAAAACTAAACACTATATGTATATTTAGGGGGGGTAAGTCCTAATTGCCAGAGGGGCAAGGGATGGTTTAACGGATGTAATGGATGACAGGATCGAGCAGATCTCGATCAGGAGAAACTTGTTAATAAGTTGTTCCTAGTCCCCCTTCCCCCTCTTCGGTCTCTTCTTCAATCCTCAAAGAGCGTGGGATGCCGATTAGGTATGATGTACAGACAGTGCAATAGAACAATGAGCAACAAGCAAGAATGCATTTAGATCCCCTAGTCCCTAATTCTTTGTTGAATCTTTTGCAACTGGCTAGTCCCGTACTACCAGTGGGTGCTTACGGCTATTCGGAGGGTTTGGAAACTTTAGTTGATATTGGTGTGATTCACAACCAGACTACTCTGCACCAGTGGCTAGAGCATCAACTACGCTATGGAGCCATTCGATTAGAGGCTTATGTTATGGTGCGAGCTTACGAAAGTTATGGCAAAGGGGATTTAGATGGTTTGAACTACTGGAATGCTTGGGTAAGTGCTGCTAAGGAAACTTCTGAATTGCGATCGCAAAGTTGGCAGATGGGTAACTCGTTGATACGGTTACTGCTCGATTTGCACCCATCCACTGAAACTATTGTCCAGACGACCGATGTAACCTCTCAAGAAAATCTAATCTCTCTACACGATGTAGCATCAGCTGTGGGTCAACCCTGTAATTATGCGATCGCGTTTGGGATTGGGGCTGCTCACTGGCAGATTGACATTACAGCTACAGTCTTAGGTTACTTACATAGCTGGGCATCTAATGTCATCGGTGCTGGGGTCAAATTGATTCCCCTTGGTCAAACCGTTGGTCAACAGCTACTGCTAGCACTCAACCATAGACTTACTCTGACAACCGAAGATGTTTTAACTTTGGCGGATGAAAAATTAAGTAGTTGTGGCTGGGGATTAGCCCTGGCAAGTATGGCTCACGAAACTCAGTACACACGATTATTTCGCAGTTAATTCTTTTGAAAATAAATAATCCTTTTTTTAAAGACTTAATAAAGTTAGCTAGATTTTGTTGCTGATGTTACTGAGAGATGCTAGATTTTCTAGTTAGCAAAGTATACTACGACAATTAGCGTATCTTAAGACTTATATCCTAGTTATGATTAAGGCAGAATAAATAAAGTTAAGTTTAATTAATTTTATTTAAAAAACAACCTTAATGAAGCTAAAATTTATCAAGGTCAGCTACTAATTTACCTTCAGTTTGGCTAACAGAGTTTTGCTTATGGTTAGTGAAACTCGATAATGGTGCATCTCCACAACCCTGGCTTGACTTGTCTGCTAACATTACCAGTTTGGTGCATTTCTACAAAACCAGGACTTAGGCAAAACTGGGCGACAAACCATATAATTTGTTACAAATAGAGTTGCTGCGTAAGTTCTGAAAACTATACACAATATCAGGATTCACAATATTATAATTCACAATATTACCTATTAGGTTTCTAGGGTTGTAGGGATTAATTAAAACAGTAAATATTGACAACATCGGTGCTAATATAGGTGCTATCAAAATAGGAATATTACTTGTTAAAGATTCATTTTTAATTGTTAGTTAATAGTTACTAATTTTGCTATATATCAATAGAGACACCAATGACTACTCACAAAGTATTGACCACCGACAAACTGGCACAACAGATTCAAGCTTGCGCAAAGGCGCAATTGACTGGTCGGTTGGAGATTGAAGATCCCCAAGGTCAGCAGTGGACTCTTTTTTTCCACTTCGGTCGTTTGAGTGGCGGTGCTAGTAAAATGCATCCCATTCGTCGTTGGTGTCGGCAGTTGTCTGTACACTGCCCAGAACTATCAGCTGATCCTGTGTGTCAGGGGTCACCGGCTCAGCCGGTGTATTGGGATTACAAATCTCTAGCAGAACTAGTCAGAGAGGGGAAAGTACCGCTCAGACAGATGAGGTCAGTTGTTGCTGGCAACTGTACGGAAATACTCTTCGATATCATCCAACGGCAGGAACAACTCCGCTGTGGTTCATCAGAGCAACTAACTTACAGGCAGATTCCTCAAGACACTATTGATTCAACATCTGATTCAACCTTTGATTCAACCTTTGATTCAAGGTTGGTAGTAATTCGAGCTTCACAGATTTGGCAACAGGCAATGCTTGCTTGGGAGCCTTGGCAAGAGGCTGGTTTGGTAGATATTTCCCCTTCTTTGGCTCCGGTGATCTGGGATGCTGACAAATTGCGACAGCAGACCTCATTACTGGCCTACCACAACCTGACTACCTTAGTGGATGGCGATCGCACTTTGAGGGATTTAGCTTTGACGTTGAAACAGAATCTTTTGGCTCTGGCCCAATCAATCATGCCCTACATCCGAGTACAGGTGATGGGTCTGATCGAGGTTGGGGACTGGCGCTGTGATACTCACTTTACTAAAGCCACTAACCCAATGCCAGAAAATGCTCGAAGGTTTGGAGGACCAGTTCAGACATTACCAGCTAGTCCCTTGGTAGTTTATATCGAAGACAGCCACATCGATCGGCTGACCATGAGTCAAATTCTTGCCAATGCTGGTTATCGATTTATCAATGTTCAAGACCCTATCAAAGCCTTGCCGACCTTGCTAAAGCACAAACCACAGCTGATCTTCTTGGATTTGGTGATGCCGGTTTTAAACGGCTATGAAGTCTGTGCACAAATTCGTCGGGTTTCGGTGTTTCAAGACACGCCAGTGATTATGGTCACCAGTAATGACGGAATTGTAGACCGAGTGCGGGCCAAGATGGTCGGTTCTACAGACTTTTTAGCAAAGCCTATTACTCGGTCAAAGGTATTGACAATTCTCCAGAGGCATCTCGGGGTTAGTCGTAATATCCTGTCCAGTTGACTACTTACTTTAATACTTTAGTAAAGGGAACAGGGAGTAGGGAGTAGGGAGTAGGGAGTAGGGAGTAGGGAGTAGGCAACTTTCGATAAAAACTTATCACAATTAATTTTTTATACTTATGTATTCAATTTAATAATATTTTTGCTAATAAAAATTTAAAAAAAACAAATTTACGAAAAAAATATTATCAATAATTTTATATAAAAAAATTATGAATACAGTCCTTTTGGTTGAAGATAGCTTGACGGAAAATGAGATTCTAAGTTGTTACCTCAGAGAAGCTGGTCTCAACGTAGTTAGTGTCACCAGTAGTGAGGATGCCCAGATTAAACTCCAGTCCCAGAAACCAGATTTAGTGATTGTCGATGTGATTTTGCCAGGACAAAGCGGGTTTGAACTGTGCCGGGAACTCAAAACTAATTCCAACACCCAAATCATTCCAGTTGTGATTTGCTCAACTAAAGGAACTGATGCCGACAAACTCTGGGGTTCAATGCTGGGAGCTGATGCCTATTTACCTAAACCGATAAAGCAGCAAGAACTAATACAAACAATCCAGCAATTGTTAGGCATTAGGCATTAGGCATTAAGTATTAGGTATTAGGTATTAGGTAATGTTAAACTCCCTTGACCCAGTGGTAACACAAACCAATCTTGACCTACTGAACTTAGATCCACTAACCCCAGAAACCCGAGTGCGGTTGCTGCGTTTTCCTCTTGGAAAAGATGACAGTGTTCTGTTGCCCCTAGAGCAGATTACAGAAATTATCAGGGTGAATGTGCCGGAGGTTCTGCTGGTGCCGGAAATGCCCAGTTGCATTTTGGGAATTGGTAATTGGCGTTCAGAAATGCTCTGGTTGGTAGACCTAAACCAGCTGGTTGGCTATCCACCTCTGTCGAAGCTTGGGCAAGTTTCGGTATCTCCTGTGGCAATAGTAGTTCAGGTCAATGACCAGTCTTTGGGTCTGGTGGTATCCCATGTTAATGATATTGAGTTACATGAATTGGAGCAACTCCAGCCACCGACTCCTGGTTTATTTCCTCCTAAGCTATTGCCTTTTCTCCTGGGGTACCTACCTGGGGATGGCGGTGCAGTTTTGGATGTCATGGCTATTACTCAATGTCCCCTATGGCAGACACATCAACGAGGGGACTCTTGGGGAGGAGAGTCTTGAGGTTTTTCGACTTAGCCTCCTCCGAGATCTGGCAATTGATCAGGGCAATTATGATGAGTTTTGATCAACCAAATCAATCCCATCAAACCAATTATGACTGCTTGACAAGCTGGTCACTAACTCTGCCCATTGAACAGTCTATTGGAAGAGTTACTACCGACTCGATTGCCTCTGAACTGCCATCATGGTCGGCAATTTTACCATTATCAGATGTTGAAAAAAACGAAACTATAACTATGCCACAATTTGATCAATCTGAGGAAATACTCAGTTCTAAGTCCCAACTCAATCAATCATCGAGTAATGGCAATGGCAAGGGGACACCTACCGGGGTTCAGTTTCACCTAGCCGTGGATATTGAGCAACACTGCAAGGGTGAGCGGCAGTGGTTATTCAACCTGGCCACCCAGATGCGCAAAGCAGAAACTAGTGATGCCCTGTTGAGAACCACAGTGACTGAGGTTAGTCAGCGTTTACGGGTAGACCGAGCCTTGATTTTTCGCTTCCAGTCGGAGAATCGGGGTACAGTGCTAGTTGAGTCGATGGTGGGTGGCTATACTCCCAGTCAGGGGGAGTACCTACCAGTGATTGCTTTTGGGGCTGAGAATCGGTCAGCCTACGAGCAACAGGAAGTTATAGCCCTTAATGATATTAATGACCGGGCTGTTAGTCCTTTTCAACTCCAACTACTGGAACGATTCCAGGTCAAAGCCAGCTTAAGTCTACCGATTTTGATCGATGGGCAATTGTGGGGCTTACTAGTGGTGCAGCAATGTTCTGGTTCCCGGGAATGGCAGGAAGCTGACATTAGTCTGCTCTACCAAGTTGTTACTGAACTGAGGCTGAGTCTACAGCCAGTGGAATTGAGTAACCGATGGCGAGAGCAGGTGAAGCAGGAAAAGGTCTTGGCTCAAATCTTGGGCACAATTCCACCGTCTTCTGATCCCAATATTGCCCTGGGCAACATTTGCCACGAACTGCGCCTGTTTTTCAAGGCTGATCGGGTAGTGGTTTATCGCTTCAATCCTGACTGGAGTGGTGAATTTGTGGCTGAGTCAGTTGCAGAGGGTTGGGTGAGCCTGCTCCAAGACCAAAAGCAAAATCCTAACCTGACATCACCAGATCTATTTTCCTCTAGGCGCTGTACGGTCAAGCAAATCGGATCGGTGGCCAGCCCTACTACCGATACCTATTTAAAGCAGACACAAGGGGGCAGCTATTTCAAACGTAAGCAGGTAGAGCGAGTTGACGACATCTATGCCGCTGGTTTTTCACAGTGCTACATTGAAACCTTAGAAAAATACCAGACCAATGCTTATATTATCGCCCCAATCTTTGATGGTGAACACCTCTGGGGCTTATTTGCCGTTTACCAGAACTCTCGCCCTCGGCGCTGGCAAGATAGTGACGTCGTGCTGCTGTCACTAGTCAGTGACCGTCTCAGTAATATTCTCAAGCAATTGGACATTACAGCCCAGCTACAGGAGAAATCGGAGCAACTGGATATTGCGGTTAAGGGGGAACACATAGCAAGTCGCTTCCTTGATAAGATACTTAAGAGTTCCGACTTGAACAGTGTTTTCCAGACCGCTACTCAAGAAATCCGGCAGCAGCTGAAGTGCGATCGCGTGGCTGTTTATCGCTTCAATCCTGACTGGAGTGGTGAGTTTGTGGCTGAAGATGTGGCACACGGTTGGATACCGTTAGTTGAACCGAGTATTAAAAAAGTCTGGCGCGATACCTATTTGGAGGAAACCGAAGGCGGTCGGTATCGCCACAATGAAACCTTAGCCATTGATGACATTTACAAGGTTGGTTACGATCAATGTCACATAGACCTGTTAGAGCAATTTCAGGCTAAAGCTTATGTGATTGTACCGATTCTGCAAGGGGAAACCCTCTGGGGTTTCCTCGCAGCTTACCAGAACAATGGCCCTCGTCACTGGCAGAAAATGGAGGTGGGTATACTGGCTCAGATGGGCCGACAATTTGGGGTTGGCCTCCAGCAAACGGAGTATATTGAGCAACTGCGAGCAAAATCCAAGCAACTGCTATTGGCTGCAGACCTAGAAAAATCAGCAGTCAGAGTCATCAACAAAATCCGGCAATCTCGGAAACTGGAGACGATTTTCAAGACCACAACCATAGAAATTCGTAAGCTCCTGATGGCTGACCGGGTCGGTCTGTTTCGCTTTGACCCTGACTCCGATTATAACGATGGAGAGTTGGTGTCTGAAGATGTGGTCAATGGGTACGATGGGATCCTGGGTAAGAAGGTTCACGACCATTGCTTTAGTCAACAGTATTCCCAGCACTATGTCGAAGGGCGAGTACACGCAGTTGCTGATATCTACAATGGGGATCTTGGCGATTGCTACATTGAGCTGCTAACTCAGTTTCAAGTCCGGGCTAACCTGGTGGTGCCATTGCGTAAAGGAACTGAACTGTGGGGATTTTTATGCATTCACCAATGCAGTAAGCCCCGTCAATGGCAGGAGTATGAGATTGATTTTGCCAAGCAGATTGCCCTACACTTTGAAGTTGCCCTACAACAAACAGAGTACCTAGCCCAAGTCGAGGCCAAATCTACCCAGGTCGCTAAAATCGCAGGGATGGAGCGAGCGGTAGTTGGAATCATCAACAAGATCCGTCAGTCTCGAAACCTAGATACCATTTTCAAGACAACCGCTATCGAAATGCGCAAGCTTCTTCAGGTTGACCGGGTGGGTGTATTTAAGTTTTACCCTAACTCTGGCTTTGATGATGGGGAATTGGTATCTGAGGATGTGGCATCAGGCTACCATGCCATGCTAGGAATCAAAGTTAACGACCACTGCTTTGGTGAACAGTATGCCCCTCACTACACCGAAGGACGTGTGCAAGCAGTTGCTGATGTCTACAATGCGGGTTTCAGCGATTGCCATATTGAGCTGCTGGCTCAGTTCCAAGTCCGGGCTAATCTGGTTGTGCCCCTACTTCTTGCACCTGATTTGTGGGGATTGTTGTGCATTCACCAATGCAGTAAGCCCCGTCAATGGCAGGAGTATGAGATTGATTTTGCCAAGCAGATTGCCCTGCACTTTGGGGTAGCGCTACAGCAATTGAGCTACCTGGATCAAGTGGAGGCCAAATCTCACCAGCTTGCCCAAGCTGCTGTGCGGGAGCGAGTAGTAGCAAGCCTTAGCAACCATTTGTCCCAGTCTGTAGATGTTTATAGTATCTTCCAGAGTATTACCAAAGAGTTGCGGCAAGTGTTGGGAGCTGACCGGGTAGTAATCTATCGCTTCAACTCCGACTGGAGTGGTGAGTTTGTGGCTGAATCGGTTGCCCCTGGCTGGATTTCCCTAATCACTGAACAAGAAAGAGACGACCGCCTGAAGGTGGATACAACGGCTTATGAGCGCTGCCAAGTTACAGCCCTGAGTGTTAATTCTCTGTCTAATGTTGATACCTGCTTGCAAGAAACCCAGGGTGGAGAGTTCGCCCGAGGTGACCGCTTCAAGAAGGTTGATGACATCTATGCCATGGGTTTCGCTCCCTGCTACATCAACACTCTGGAACAATACCAAGCCAGGGCATATCTGATTATGCCAATTTTCCAAAGTGACAAGCTCTGGGGGCTGCTGGCGGCTTACCAAAATACGGGACCCCGTCAGTGGCAAGATACCGATGTCACCCTCATGCTCCAAATTAGTAATTCCCTGGGATTAGCCTTGCAGCGATCCCATTACCTAGATCAGTTACGAGCCCAATCTACCCAACTCACCAAAGCGGCTCAAATTGCTCAGGGGGTAACCAAAATAGTTGGTAAGCTGTTTCAGTCTCGGGATGTAAATACAATCTATCGTATCACAACCCAAGAAATCCGGCAGCTGCTCAAATGCGATCGCGTAGCCCTCTATCACTTCAATCCTGATTGGACTGGTCAGTTTGTGGCTGAGGCAGTTGCAACTGGTTGGTTAGCATGGGTGGGAGCAGATATCAAAGCCTTCTGGCCCGATACTTATCTACAAGACACCCAGGGAGGTCGGTATCGCAATCGTGAAAGCGTGGCCGTTGATGACATTTACACCTTTGGTTATTCTGACGGTTACCTAGAAACCTTAGAGCAATATGAGGTTAAGGCTTATATGCTGGCACCGATTTTTATACAAGGAACCTTATGGGGTTTACTGGGTACCTACCAAAATACTGGTCCTCGTGACTGGCAAGAGTTTGAACTCAACGCCCTGGCTCAGATTGCGGTGCAAGTAGGGGCAGCCCTGCAACAGGCTGAGTATCTCGCACAAATCCAAAACCAGTCCCAGCAGCTGACCGATGCCGCACAACGGGAGAAAGCCGACAAAGAAGCAGTACAGCGGGAGGTAATGCAGTTGCTCTCAGCAGTGCGACCAGCTCTAGAAGGAGACCTCACCGTCCGAGCTCCGGTAACCAACAATGAAGTAGGTACCATTGCTGATGCCTACAACAACACCTTACAAAGCCTGCGCCGGATTGTGACTCAAGTCCAGCAAGCTTCCAGGAAAGTTGCCCAAACGTCTGTTGACAGGGAATCCTCCATTGCCAAGCTCACAGCCCAAGCCCAGCAGCAATTTATGGCTCTCGGTCAAGCCTTAGAGAACATCCAGACCATGGTTAATTCTACAGAAGCTGTAGGTGAGAGTGCTCAACAGGTAGAAGTAGCAGTCCAAACCGCTAACCAAACCCTCCAAGCAGGGGATGCCGCCATGAACCGTACCGTAGATGGAATTCTCGAAATCCGGGAGACAGTGGCAGAAACCAGCAAACGGCTCAAGCGCCTGAGCGAATCGTCCCAGAAGGTTTCGAGGGTGGTAAACCTGATTAGCAACTTTACGAATCAGACCCAATTGCTAGCGTTGAATGCAGCCATTGAAGCTACAAGGGCTGGTGAGTATGGACGGGGTTTTGTAGTTGTTGCCGATGAAGTACGTTCTCTAGCCCGTCAGTCAGCGGAAGCCACCACTGAGATCGAGCAGTTGGTGCAGGAGATCCAGAAGAGTACCGCTGAGGTTTCTACAGCCATGGATAAAGGTATTCAACAGGTTGCCCAAGGAACCGCAATGGTACAAGATACCCGTCTCACTCTCAATGCCATTGTTGAAGCCACCAGCCAAATCAGCCAGCTTGTAGAGGGTATTACCCAAGCCACCCAGGTACAGACCGAAGAGTTCCAATCCGTGACCCAAACCATGACTGAAGTTGCAGGAATTGCCAACAAAACTTCTGAGGATGCCATGGAAATTTCTACGTCTTTCCAAGAACTCCTAGCCATGGCTCAGAATCTTCAAGCCAGTGCTGACCAGTTCAAGGTTGAGTAGTCATTTGCCTTGCTAAAATTCATTTTAAATGCGTTTTAGCATGCATGCAAAAGGCATGCATGCTAAAGGGGACTGGGATATATCTTTTTTATTTGATTTCAGGCTATAGACATTTTAAATGCACAAAATTTTTATTAAAACTAGCAAAATTTTATTGAATAAAAATTTTGCTAGTTTTAATAAAAAATAACTAATAATACGAGCATTTTTTAGTATAATCAGGTAGAGATAATTTTTTTATTTTATCCCGATTCCCGATTCCCGATTCCCGATTCCCGATTCCCGATTCCCTACTCCCTACTCCCTACTCCCTACTCCCTACTCCCTACTCCCTAAGAATAAAATACCTCACCCAATTGACAACTGCTCTAATGACTAATGACCCGAAAATTCGTGAGCAAAGCTATCGCTACTTTCTCCAGGAAGCACCGGAACTGCTGCAAGTCTTGGAAGAGGATTTGCTGAGTTTGTCAGAAAACTATAGCATCAATAAAGTCAACAACTTGATGCGGACTACCCATACCCTCAAAGGCGCAGCAGCTAGCATTGGGTTGGAAACAATCGCCACTGTAGCTCACTCCTTGGAGGATGTTTTTAAAGCTCTGTTTAACCCCGACTTGTCCATTGATCCAGAAATTGAAGCCTTACTGTTTCAAGCTTATGAGTGTCTGCGCCTACCTCTGACCGCTGAACTCACAGGGGGGCAAATCGATGACACCGAAATCAAAAATCGAACTGCTGCTGTTGTTGCCCAACTCCAAGAGAAGCTGGGGGACTGTTTTGGTCACGAATCCCATCTGCCCACCTCACTAGAATTGGGCTTCGACGTCACCCAGTCCATTTTTGAAGTGGGGGTTAGCCAAGGCTTAGACGTAATCCAAGCTGCCCTAAATAATGACAATCCCAGTGAAATCAGCATCACAGTTCGCCACCAAGCAGACATTTTCTTGGGGTTAGGGGAATCCCTTAATTTACCAGGGTTTGCCGCTATTGCCAAAAATGCGATCGCAGCCCTAGACAACCATCCCGATCAGGTGGTCACCATTGCCAAGACCGCTTTGTGTGATTTCGTTGCAGCACAAGCAGCGGTGCTAGAAGGGGATAGGACTCAAGGTGGTCAACCTTCTATAGCTCTGCAACAACTAGCTGACCTTAGGTCTTCAAGTCAAAATTCACAATTCACAATTCAAAATCAATCTTCTGTCTTCGGCAACGGAAAAGAACAAGACCTTAATCGAGTTGAGCTGGGACTAAAAGAAGGAGAAGGTGTTGTTAATAATTCTTCCGTTACTGATCCAGAATCTAAAACAAGGAAACGGTCCCAGCTTGTGGAAATGATCTGGGGAGGATCAACTACACTAGATCAGCAAACCTTTGATCAAAGTAGAAAGTTGCAGAGGTCGGAGCAAACAGAGATAGATGTCTTGCATGGAGAGATAGCCTCACCTGATCAAGAAATCGCCACAGAAAAAAATTTTGTTTTGCACAACATGGGGATGATTGATGCAGATAATCAAAAAAAAGAACAACGACAAGATCCCGAAATTATCACAGACGAGATCATCCCGCCCATAGGCAATGCTAGAAATGCCCCTCTAAACTCTTCCCATCTCGCCATAACTCCCTCCAACCAACATCCCAGCACGCCATCATCTAGGGATCTATCTGGTACTGTGCGGATAAATATTGAGCATCTAGAATACCTGAATTACACAATTGGGGAATTACTAACCAACCAAAACCGCCAGTTGCTCGAAAATGAACAACTGCTGGCTGCAGTGCGAGTACTCCTTGATCGTATCGACCAACATCAGCAAGTTCTAGAGCAACTCCAAGATTGGTACGACCGCCTGTTTATTTTGACCCAACAAAAGCAGATTAGGCAAAGGTTGCAAGTTAGCAAGTTGAATGTTGAAGGTTTAAACAAAAACAAAGCTACCGACCCAAATCTTAGTTTTTATTCCTACCCTTGGGCAGAAAAAACGTTGCAGCTTAGCAAGTTGAAGGTTGAAGGTTTAAAGGAACACTTTGCTACCAACCCCAATCCTACGGCCAACCTTGGCCAAAAGGCCACGCTACGCTCTCAACCTGCCAACTTTCAACATAGCAACTTTCAACATAGCAACTTTCAACATAGCAACTTTCAACCAACTAACCTTGGCCAAAAGGCCACGCTACGCGAACAACATACCGACTATTTCGATGACCTGGAACTAAAACGTTATAGCGCACCCGAGCTTCTGATCCAGTCAGTTCTAGAAGATGCTATTCAATTAACAGAAGCTGCCCATGACATTGAGCTGTTCAGCACCCAATCCAGTAAAACTCTCGAACAACAACGTCGGTTGTTAACCAACCATCGTGATGTCTTGATGGACGCCCGGATGTTGCCTTTAGGGGAAATATTTAGTCGTTTCCCCCCTGTCCTCAAGCAGTTGTCAGCTTCCCACCATAAGCTGGTAGAGCTAAAAATCTCTGGTAATGATGTTTTAGTGGATAAAGTTGTTGCCCAGAAGTTGTACGACCCCCTGCTGCATCTTGTGCGTAATGCTTTTGACCACGGCATTGAGACTCCTGCTGTACGGCAACAACAGGGCAAACCAGAAAAGGGATTAATTGAAATCAGTGCTTGCCATCGGGGCAGATATTTGGTGATTGAAGTTTTTGATGACGGGCCAGGGTTGAATTTTGAACGGATTCGCCAACTAGCAGTAGAACGTGAACTGATAGACTTTGAACAGAGTAATAATCTCAGTGAGGCTCAGCTGAGGAATTTGTTGTTTGAACCAGGCTTTTCCACTGTCTCTGGGGTGAATAACCTCTCTGGACGTGGTGTTGGTCTTGATGTTGTCCTAAACCAGGTCAAAGCTCTGAGGGGTTCCGTCCAGGTTGATTCTTCTCCGGACCAAGGCAGCAGATTTAGACTACAAATTCCCTTGAGTTTAACCATAGATAAATTACTTCTGTGCCAGGCTGGGAAGCAAGTTTATGGTTTGATTACTGATCAAGTCGAGCAAATTATTATTCCTGAGGAACACCAGCTCCGAAGTTGGGAAGATGGCAAAGTTCTCCACTTGGGTACCGGGACTGATCAGCAACTGGTTAAAGTCTACCAACTTGGGCAAGTCCTAGATTATTCCTCTGTGGCAAATCCATTCTCAGTAACCCATCCCCATCAACCTGTTGTTCCTCTTCAGACGATTAGACCAATCATTCTGATCCATTACCAGGATCAGCTTGTCGGTCTGGAAGTAGACCAACTGTTGGGAGACCAGGAGTTGGTGATTCGTCCTTTGGGGACAATGATTGTGCCACCCCCCTATGTCAATGGGGGCAGTATTCTGGCCGATGGTCGGTTGACATTGGTGCTGGATGGGACTGAATTGATCCAGTACCTGTCTGAGCAACAGACCGATGGCAGTCAAAGGTTACAGGTTAGCACATTGAAAGTTGAAAGCAAAAGCTATGACCAAGCCACCCAACCGATGGAAACCCTTTCGCGAAAGCAGCTTCCACCTTCAACGGTTGAACCGTTCTGGGTCAGACGTAAGCCAAAGGTACTCCTGGTAGATGACTCGATCACCCTGCGCCAAACTCTAGCCATGACCTTACAGAAAAATGGCTATCAAGTGTTTCAAGCCCAGGATGGTTATGAAGGGATTGAGCAACTACAGCATCAGACAGACATACAGTTAGTGATCTGTGATATTGAGATGCCTCGCATGAATGGGTTTGAGTTTCTCAAACACTGTCAGCAAGACCCAGCTTTGGTAGATATTCCTGTAGTCATCCTCACATCCCGCAGTAACGATAAACACCGCTTGATTGCTGCACAGTTGGGGGCAAAGGCTTATATCACTAAGCCCTATTTGGAACACAAATTGTTGACAACAGTAACCGATGTTGTTGAGCCCATTTAACCGTTAATAAGGGAGTAGGGAGTAGGGAGTAGGGAGTAGGGAGTCGGGAGTCGGGAGTCGGGAGTCGGGGGAATAAAATTGGCTGTAGCTCATAAGTATGATCAACGCTATATCCTGCAATTCTTTGGTAATTAGTAATTGATCATTGCTCCTGGTGAATTGGTAGTTTAAAAAATCCTAAAAATATCCCTATAACTACTCAGCACTAAACAATAATCACTAAACAATAATCACTATAAAATAAAGGCGATGGACGATTCAAAACTAGAAAAATTAATGGTTTTTAAAATTGCTGATTATTCCCTATGTCTCCCGATTATGGATGTTATTAAAGTGGTTAATTATACCACGGAAATCAGCCGGGATATGAAAACCATGGGATTAGTTCAGCTAGGCAAGCATACCATTAAAGTTTGGGATTTACATCAGCAGTTGGGGGATGGTAGTTTACCTCACCGAAGCCCTAACCAAAGGTTCTTAGTGATTATTCGTCCTAGGGACTCCGAACTTTGGGGAATTTTTGTCGATGATCTGCCTAATTTGGTGGAGTTACCCCAAGACATGATGCGACCTATCCCGAAGTCTTACCGTCAGGCCAGTGTTCTGGAGATGATATCTCATGCAGCTGTTATATCAAACGAAGCATCTACTCAGAAAATTTTTCTTTTGGATTTACAGCAAGTCGGTGCCTTGACTCCTTAATCGTCACTAGAAAAGGCTATAATAAAAATCTAAACTTACCAATTACCATTTGTTAATTGTTAACTTGTAGCAATTAACAATTTTTTTATGGCTAATGATCATAAATCAACTACACTATTAAAATTAACTCTAAGTTAGTTAACATGAGTACTTTTCGTGTTGGTATTGCTGGTCCAGTTGGTTCAGGGAAAACTGCTCTATTAGATGCATTGTGTAAAGCCCTGCGAGACTCTTATCAAATCGCTGTGGTCACCAATGATATATATACTCAGGAAGATGCCCAGTTTTTAGTTAGGAGTCAGGCCCTAGAAAGCGATCGCATTCTGGGTGTGGAAACGGGGGGTTGTCCCCATACTGCCATTCGGGAAGATGCCTCCATGAACTTGGCAGCCATTGAACAGTTGGAAAATCGGTTTACTGATTTAGACTTGGTGTTCCTAGAAAGTGGAGGGGATAACCTAGCAGCAACCTTCAGTCCAGAACTAGTAGATTTCACTATCTACGTTATTGATGTCGCTGCTGGGGATAAGATTCCTCGTAAAGGAGGACCAGGAATCACCAAGTCTGACTTGCTGGTGATTAACAAAATTGATCTGGCACCTCAGGTGGGAGCAGATTTGGGGGTGATGGAACGGGATGCTAAAAAGATGCGAGGAGATAAACCCTTTGTGTTTACGAATTTGAAAACTAAAGAGGGAATCTCTACGGTGATTGACTTGATAAAACTTGACATGGGCACTTATTAAGTGCCTTGAGAAGGGAGTAATAAAAGTGTTGGAATCAAACCTAATCTGATCATATGATCATGGGTGGTGATGATAAGGTTTTATAGCGTTTATCACAGTTATGAGGTACAGTCTTCTTTGACGTTGATTCCCTGTCTTGATGCAACCCATCCCTATTCCCTATTCCCTATTCCCTCTTCTCTCTTCTCTGTTCCCTGTTCCCTGTTCCCTGTTCCCTAAAATCCATAAATTGTTTACCTCATAGCTATGAGAATTGCTATATTTGTTTGTGTTATTGCATTTATCACTTGGTTGAAAAATGCTAGATAATTAATTATTATATTATAGTTTAGCAATTTTAATCTACGAGAAAAAAATGTATTAAATTCTACCTAAATTTAGGTAAGCTGGTAGAGCCAACGTTATCCTGGTTGACTACCAAAAAGTCGAGTAACTGTGTGAACGCCAAAGGCGTGGCAGAGCCCATGGCCCCCCTCGTGATCCCCATTTCTAGCCAGATTCAATCACTGGGATTCCTTGCTTTCCAGGGTTTCCCTTTAGGGAGTAATGTAATGTCGAGATAATTACCCTTAATACAAATCTCCCCATCTCCCCATCTCCCCATCTCCCCACACTTCCCACACTTCCCACACTTCCCGCGCCCGGGCTCGACACTTTTATTATGGGTATTCAACAACAATCTCCACAGCCTTATAAAATTATCGGAAGTAAAACTCAACCAGTATAGTCCATCTGATTGCCGTGATTTGATAGTCTAAAATATAATGGCTCCTTAATTCCCAATCCCATGGAAGTTGTTGTCCCCTTTACCCCTCCTAGTCGTCCAACCGAGTTTTCGGCTCTGGGCTATCTGTTTGGGCGATTTGACCCAAACCCATCTCAAGAGCCTAATCGGTCAGTTAAAGGAACTCTTGTTCTCAAACAAGGAATCAGCTTCAGTGCCTATATGCACCAACCCTTGTGGAATAAATTAAGTACCAACCCCTCTTTTGGTGAGAAAAAAGTCTATCTTTGGCGAGTATATTTCCGCATCACCAAGGCAGGAAAACTCGCTCAAATTCAAATCAAAAAATTTATTCCCCTAGAGGGGAAAACTACTCTACGTCATTCTCCCAGTGACGAAAGAGTCGATCAGTTTCGGGTTCGTGGTTTAATTCACGATGTCAAGCCAGAAGCGGTGGTGGTGTATGTAGAACGCAATCACCTGCCTCCTAGAGGAAAAGCCAAAACTTATCCATGGCAGCCTTTTTTGTTGACACTCCAGGGCTCTTTGCCACAACCAGCAGAAAAGGATGATTTTTGGGAATTTTTTTGTAGACGAGTAGGGGAAGAACTCCACATAGAGGAAGCTCATCCAGTTAACGTAAATCTAGAAGACTCAAGTTTCTATTCACATTACTCCGAAGAAAAAACTGACTATCAACCTCAACCAAGCCCTAAAACTAAACCCAATGAAGTTATCATGATTCAAGGCAGAAAACCCGAAATCACCGTCAAGTTTACCGAAAGACCCAATTTACCGGAGCAAGGCAAGAAAGTTACCTTACTCCTAACTGGTGACAATGGCATAACCGTTCAGGCAGAACTTAATCGCAAGACCCTCAAAAAGCAAGTAGAAAAGATGGATAGCTTTGCTGATTGGGTAGCGGCTTTGAGTGGAAAGATCGCCAGGGTGTCTCCAGAAGGGGTAATTGAGTTAGAAGGTGCAGGAGTTAATGTATTTGAGAAAAAACCAAAAGTTAGCCAATCAACTGAGCCAAAAGAGTCTCAGAAGCCTTCTAGCAACCCAGAAACAATTAAGCAAGAACAATCACAACAACCTGCTCAAAAGCAGAAGAAAGTGTTTCGTCTGATTGATTAGGATAGGCGTTGCTTTTAGGGAGCAGGGAGTAGCCCACAGGGGTAGGTTGTTTACCTCAGGGTCAAACGGGAAGTGTGGGAGGTGTGGGAGGTGTGGGAAGTGTGGGAGGTGTGGGGAGATCGGGAGATAAGGAGATGGGGAGATGGGGAGATGGGGAGATCGGGAGATCGGGAGATGGGGAGATCGGGAGATAAAGAGATGAGGAGATGGAGAGATCGGGAGATGGAGAGATCGGGAGATGAAATTGATGAGTAGCCGTAGTTTCCAGAATTGGGATCATTGACACTAGTCTGACTTGCCAATTTTTTTTTGCCATTTTGTTTGGGTGGTATGGGATACTTGTGTCTTAAGCACCTCTTCACAATCTCTTCATCACATCTTTAAGGTTTAATTTATCGATAAATATTTTTATCAAGTTGATCAAGGTCTACTATAATAATCGAAGCTAAAAAAGAATCTTTCTCAAGTTTAACCCCATGACAATTAATCGACGAAAAATACTACAAATTGCTGCTGTGGGTGGTTTAGGCACCCTAGCGGCTTCTAGTCTAATTCGCCCTGGTTCAAGCAAGGAGTTAATTGCAGCAGCTGGTAGGGATCCTTATGCTGCAGAGGTTGATCAGGGCTTAAGGTATTTCCGACAACAAGCTCAAGTACAGCTACCCCTTGTCGAAGACTTAGTGAAAGCAATTCGCAGTGGCAATTTGGAAAATGCCAAAGACGCCTATGTCAAAGCCCGTCCTCCTTACGAGCAAATTGAAACCTACGCAGCCAGCTTTGAAGAAACTGACCGGGATATTGATGCTCGCCCCTCTGCTTTTGATGGTGGGGAGGATAACCCAGAATTTAAGGGATTTCACCGGATCGAAGTTCTCTTGTACCGGGAAGGGAACGTCAAAGCAGCGCTCCCTTATGCTAAAGAGTTAGTCGAGAGCGTCAAAACCCTAATCAAAGATTTAGATCAGCGGCAGAACTTCAATTCCACCTTGAACTTTGAGGGGATGATTGCTTTGGCGACAGAAGTAGTAGCCAAGAAGATTTGTGGCGAAGAAGAAACTTGGTCGGATCAGAGCCTGTTAATCTTCTCAGATAACTGGATCGGAATTTTCAGCCAGTATGCTCCCTATTCAGCAAAAGTGGCAGACAAAGACCCCAGTGTCAATGAAGAGGTTAAGGCAGCTTATAAAGCAGCAAAAGGCAAGCTTAAACCTTACTTCACCCAGGGCGAAGTCGCAGCTCAACCCTATAGTTCTCTCGACATTAGTCAGCGAAAAGATATTGTGGACGTCGGCTATCGGTTCCGTAGAGCGTTGGTCAGAGCAGCAAAGGTTTTAGAAATACCCGTTGGTTTCGAAGTTTAGGGAACGGTGGCACGGTGGCACAGTGTTAGCTGTTGGGTTTTGAGTTCATGGTTTTTGCCCTTAATCCTACTCATGCCTAATACCATTGGCCTAAGACGATCATGCCTATTCCGGTCAACGACCAGCAAAAAGCGCGGCAGAGAGTAATAAATGTAATCTCTGCCGCGATTCTGGCTCGTTATCAGACATAAGAGAAGATGTCTTAGGATAGACATTATCAGTATTGCTAAAATTTTTCAAGTGTTACCAAAGGGTCTATTATAGAATTTCTGATCACATTAAACCGATAAGGGTGGTTATAGCCATCGGGGATTAAATCAAGAAGGACTGACGCTTCCGTACGTGACTAAACCATAAATATAGCGGTTATCTGGAGATAAAATTACTACAGGTAGTGCATATGGTGGCCGATACCTAAGTCTTATTAAATCATATTTAAATTGTACGATTTCATATATCTCTCAGATATATAAGTCAAGTTTGAGCTGAATGACACCAGTAGATGTTCTCATTTTGACAGCATTTTCCGCAACTATTAGAAAAACTAATGATAAAACTTATTTATCAAATAAAAACTGATGAGAGGTGTTGACAACAATTTTGGGTAACTTGGGATTAGCATAAATAGCTGTAACTTTTGATATACAAGACTTTCATAGAATTAATGAATCTAAAAAATGATAATTAGTTGCAATAAATGTTAAAAAATATTGCAACTAAGTTTAAATTGGCTCCCTAATGCTGCACAATCGATTCATGTGATTTCACCTCAACCCTAAACAGGAGGTGGTGAAACAATGAAGCAATTAAGGATCGAGTAAGGATCGAGTATGCAAACATACGGTAATCCCGAGGTTAAATATGACTGGTGGGCTGGTAACGCCCGCCTAGCCAACTTGTCTGGCAAATTCGTAGCTGCTCATGTCGGCCAAGCAGCCCTGATCGTTTTTTGGGCTGGAGCATTTACTCTGTTTGAAATTTCTTGGTATGATCCCACCCTGCCCATGGGTGAGCAGGGGCTGATTCTGCTGCCCCACTTAGCTACTTTGGGCTGGGGTGTAGGCTCAGGCGGTCAGATAGTGGATACTTACCCCTATTTTGTTGTTGGCGCTCTACACCTGATCTCCTCGGCTGTTCTGGGAGCGGGTGCTCTGTTCCATTCCGCTAAAGGTCCAGCACAATTGAAAGATGCTGGCGGTCGTGCCGCTAAATTCCACTTTGAATGGAATGACCCTAAGAAGTTAGGCTTTATTCTTGGGCATCATCTCATTTTTCTAGGAGTAGGCGCTCTGTTATTGGCCGCGAAAGCCATGTACTTTGGCGGACTATACGATGCCACCATTCATGATGTCAGGCTCGTTACCAGCCCAAATCTTAATCCATTGGCAATCTATGGCTATCAAACCCATTTTGCCTCGGTGGATAACTTAGAAGACTTGGTAGGCGGTCACATCTATGTTGGTTTGCTACTCGTTGGTGGTGGTATTTGGCACATCCTAATACCACCAATGAAGTGGGCAAAGAATCTCGTAAGCTTCGAGGGAGAAGCGGTTCTTTCCTACTCTCTCGGCGGTATTGCTCTGGCAGGATTTGTAGCAGCTTACTTCTGCGCAGTTAATACCCTAGCCTATCCCGTCGAATTCTATGGTCCTGCCTTAGAGGTCAAGCTTGGTGTTTCGCCATATTTTGCAGACACTATTGAGTTGCCTTTGGGTGCCCACACTCCTCGCTGCTGGTTGGCCAATGCCCACTTCTTCCTAGCTTTCTTCTTTCTTCAAGGTCACCTATGGCATGCATTGCGTTCCATCGGCGTTGACTTTAAGAAATTTGAGGAAGGCTTGAATTAATCAGCTAGTAAAAAGCAGCCCTCTCTAGATAGTAGGTGTTAGGTGCTGTCCAATCAATCTAACACCTACTAAACCAAAAATTTCCTGGGCTGCTGAGTAGCACTCTACCAAATTTATGTTTTAGATAGAGATATACTCGGTTTTCATGACAACAAATAGTATTCCATCACGAACTAATCCGGATTGGTTGCTTGGTAATGCCCGTCTTAGGGACTTATCCGGTCAATTATTAGGAGCTCATATTGCTCACGCTGGTTTGATTATGTTCTGGGCAGGCGCAACTACCATAGCGGAAATTTCCCAGCTTGTCCCTGGTCAGCCGATGTCCGAGCAAGGATTAACCTTGTTACCCCACTTAGCCACTTTAGGCTGGGGTGTCGCACCCGGTGGTGTGGTCACAGATACCTATCCCTATTTTGTGATTGGCATTTTGCATCTAGCTGCATCCGCTGTTTTGGGTGCAGGTGGTCTATTTCATGTTTTTAGTGGTGTTGCAAATTTGAAAGATGGCACTGGACGCGCCCCTAAATTCCACTATGAATGGACTGACCCCAAGAAGCTCAGCTTTATTTTAGGACATCATCTGATTTTCCTAGGTGTGGGTGCGTTGTTGCTGGTAGCCAAGGCAATGGTTTTTGGTGGCATTTATGACGCTGCTGTCGGCAATGTACGTATCATTACCAGCCCAACTCTTAACCCAGTGACTATCTTTGGTTATCTCTTTGGCATTGTCGATGGGGTTTGGAATCCTCTTGGAATGGCAGCTGTCAATAATTTAGAGGATGTCATTGGTGGTCATATTTGGATTGGGATGATGTGTATTGGTGGCGGAATTTGGCATATTGTCTCCACTCCATTTAACTGGGCTAGGAGTGCCCTCCAGATTGAAGGAGAAGCAATCCTCTCCTACAGTTTAGGGTCTCTAGCGTTTATGGCTTTTGTGTCTGCTGCTTTTGTTGCTAACAACACTACGGTCTTTCCCACTGAATTTTACGGTTCTAACCGTCTGGTAGCAGCAAATGTTCAGTTTTTCTTGGGACTCTTGTTCTTAGGGGGGCACTTGTGGCATGCTGTCCAAGCCCGTTCTGGCAGTGTATTAATGAGTACTCAGATTAAGTACTTAGATAAACTGTCAAAATCCCAAGACAATCCAACGACAGAGCCTTCGTCATAATTTCTTTGAAAAACTAGTTGCTAATTTTTAGCATTAAGTGGTATACTAAAAATGTAAGTTGCCATCTAGACGAGACACAGAGCCAGGGTTTCTTCTCTAGACAGGAAGCTAGTCCTCCTTATGGTAAACCAACAGCCAATCAGATCACTAGGGTGGTGATCTGATTTTTGTTTTTTAGCTATTTATCAATAAAGTTTATTATTAAAAGCCCAATTCTTATGGAACCAGAAACCTGCTGGAAAACTGAAGCTGTTGTCAGCCGTGAGCTTTTAGCTCACGCTACCCGAACAGCGGTCAGCGGTCAGCCATTCTCTACTTGAAATGCAGACGTAAAAAAGATTAAATCAATGCTTAGTTGTTGTCTTAATGCAGCGCGGTCTTGGGGGAAACCCCCAAGACCGCTTAGGTGCGCTTATTTAAAAACTGTTCGCGTAGCGTGGCACAGGCTTCTAGCCTGTGATATGGCCCATTAGCTGATAACTGATAACTTACGGTTACCTAACTTGCGTTCGCATAGCGTGACCGTAGGTCAATCCCCTTTGGCGCGCCAGAGCCAAACATATTATCAAAAAGGGAGTTTGTTCGCGTAGCGTGGCCAAAGGCCAGGGAAAAAGAATACCCCATCCTTCTTAAGGTTTAAAGTTACCGTAAGAATAGGGTCGCCTTAATAATAAAGTTTTAACCCTTTTGCTCATAGCCGACCAACCATAAAGGCGACCCTATTCTAAGGTTTCGTCTCCGGGGATGAATTTTTCCCTCAATCAGGCAAAGTCCCAGTCCTCCCTAGGAACTCTAAGTATTCAGAAAGGCTTAAGCCCGAACGAGCAGCCAGCCTTTTTAATCCTTGCCAACCAGTTTCAGTGGCCTTGATGCTGTAACTTTTTTTAGCTTCCTCGTGTAATCTGGGTCTTCCTACTTTTCTTTTAATTTGTTCACTCATTTACTTGACATTATTATTTTGGGGGTCTATAATTAGATTAGCACTGAAAGAGGTCGAACAGATGCAACTAGGATACTCTTACAAACTCAAGCCCACTCAACGACAAAAAGCCGTAATGAATCGGTGGTTAGACATGTTGAGGTCGCAGTATAATTACCTGCTTAGAGACAGAAATGATTCTTACAATCAAGCAAAAGCTCCTAGATTAGGCAATTATTGTGATCTGAAAAGCGGTGGAGAAGCGTGTCCATTAACTTGTTCAGTCAGCAAAAATTATTCAGTAGGTTACCCTTGGAAGAAAAGTCTAAATAATCCAAGACGAAGTGCCTATGAAGCCCAAAGTTCTAGTCTTCCCATACTCAAGAAAGAAAGACCCTGGTATAAATCAATTCATTCAACTGTATTGCAACAAACTCTAAGACAATTGGATGTTGCATTTGCTAAATTCTTTAAAGGATAAACTGGATACCCTAGACCAAAAAGAAGGTCACGATTTAGGAGCTTCAAATATGCTCCTGGTCAAGTAAAGCTTGATGGGGACAATATATATCTCCCAGGAATTGGATGGATGGGTTTTTACAATTCTCGCCCTATCCCTGAGGGTTTTATTTTAAAATCAGTCACTGTTCGGAGGAAGGCTCGCGGTTGGTTTGTAAGTCTTCAAATCGAAGACAAGTCAGTTCCAACTACTCCGATAAGGAGTAATAGCGAAATCAATCCTCTAAGAGTCAAAGGCTGCGATCTAGGAATTAACAAGTTAGTCAGTATCTCTAATGGTAAAACAATAGCTAATCCAGCTAAACAAAAGTCTTTTAAACGCAGATAAAGACGCTTAAAACTGAGACAAAAGGCTGCTAGCCGAAAGAAAAAAGGTTCTAAAAATAGAGGAAAGTCTTACTCTAGGGTGGCCTCACTTCATGAGCGTATTGCAAACAATCGTAGTGCCTATCATTGGGATGTAGCTAATCAGTTAGTCAAAGATACAGATGCCTTGGTACTTGAAGATCTTAATATAAAGGCAATGAAATCTCGCTGTAAACCTAGACCTAATGAGAATGGTGGATATGTCCGCAATGGACAGTCGGCAAAAAGAGGTTTAAACAGATCAATATCTAATGCAGCTTGGGGTGAACTGGTTAAAAAGGTAGAGGTCGTGGCTGCGAAGTCAGGCATACCAGTAGTCAAAATAAATCCCAAGCACACGTCTCAAAAATGCCCGAAATGCCATCACGTCAGTAAAAGTAACAGAAAGAAAGAAAAGTTTGTCTGTACCAATTGTGGTCACTATGATGACTAGAAATGTTAATGGGGCAATAAACATCAAAATGCGGGGTCTAAAAAAACTGGGAATTGACCCCACTCAGCTACCTCCGGTGCGGGGGGAAGTCACGCCCACGGAGTTAACAGCAACATAGTTGTTGTGCCTGGGAATCCCCATCCCTGCGACGGGTGGGGAGGTTCAACGTCACACAACTTTAGAAGTAGCTTGATGACTACACTTACACCGTCGTGAGTTAACCCTAGCAGGATTGAGAGTTGCCTCATAGTCATAACAATTGATTGCCTCTTCTGTTAGCGCCTTTGACGGATGTACTGTACACTTGAGGCGATAATCTCCAGTAAAAAAGGCGCAGCGACTACAGGGAATTTGATGTAATTGTCTCAGATGAGCGACACCGTCTCGAAAGGTCGCCCGCATCCGCCATAACGCTATTCCGATTAATGTCCAAGCAGCTATGCAGCACAGAAACGTTAGCAAATGTTGAATAACCTGAGAAAGAAGTATCTCGAACATGCTTAACTACTAACTAATAAGATTTCAATTTATGGATGCTACAGATAGTTTCAGCTATCAGCCATCAGCCTATGCGCTACGCGCACGCTGCGCGAACAGCTATCAGCTATCAGCTAATGGCTGATGGCTAAATGCTTACCTAAGTACTAATTGCTAATGGCTCAGGGACTGGTGATGATAGGGATTCCCAAAACCGGATGATTTGCCTTCCTACTCGATTGGGATGGAAATAGTGGCAAAAGTGACCCCCTTCGGGATATTCCCATAAGCGATCGCATTCTTTTAACCAAGATTTCCATCCTTGCAAAGCATTAGAATCAACAATAATGTCATCTTTGCAACCACATACCATTAATGGTACTTGCACTGCTGTTGGTGCTACACTAACCCGTTTATATAGGGAATGAGGAGAGGGAGAAAAAGCTAAATCCTGCTCTAGGATGGTTACTAAACCTTTCGTAATACGGTGATTGTGATGACCAAAGAGGCTCTTAACCATTTGGCTAAGCAACACTTGGCGAGTGCAGGGTAAAAGTTGGAGCTGCACATAGTAGTGGGCTTGCCAGTCAACTGCAGGATTAACACCTACTGATAATAGAGTTAAAGACTTGACTTTTTCAGGATATTTACGGCTATAGAGTAGTCCTACCAAACCAGCAGTGCTGTGACCCACCAGATGGATAGGATGATCTGAGGCTTTGAGATAGTCATGAAGTAAGGTCAGGGCGATATCAAGAGACGTTGGTTCATCTTGGTTTTGGCGATACTCCCACTGGCCAATTCGCTTTTGTTTAGACAAATAACGAATTAAAGGCTGATCAAAACGTAGAAAACTTGGACTAACATTCAACCAAAGGATTTCAGGCAAAATAGACATATAGCAAAGGGAGTAGGGAGTAGGGAGTAGGGAGTAGGGAGTAGGGAGTAGGGAGTAGGGAGTAGGGAGTAGGGAGCAAAAATTATCATAATTCCTACACGGATCCCTATAGCAATTTTATAATCACAAATATTCAATAGGGGTGAAGCATTTTATTATATGTTTGAAAGTCATTAATGTTGACCGTTAACGCTCAAATGTAAGTGGTCAATAGTCAACGGTCAACGTAGCTAGCTTTATAAAAAATAGACGGTTTTCAGGTGCGACCCGTGGCGAATTTAATTCGCCTACGGAAAGCGCACCTCAGGTTTTTTCCTAATTGGAAAATACCCAATTTAAATGCAAAGCAGCTTACAACGGTTGTAAAAACTAAACTCCAAACTCTTGTTTGAGTTGGGTTACCCAAGTTTTTATCCGTTTTTCCGTCAGTTCAGACTGGTTATCGTCATCGAGGGCAAGACCAATAAACTTACCATTTTTGAGAGCTTTTGATTCATTAAACTCGTACTCATCAGTCTTCGGCCATTGTCCAACTGTGGTACCCCCCAGTTCGGAAATTTTTGCTTCTAGAATACCAATGGCATCCATAAAGTTATCAGGATAGCCCTCCTGGTCTCCAGTCCCAAAATAGGCGACTTTCTTACCACTAAAGTTGATACTATCTAACTCCTCAAAGTAGCCATCCCAGTCAGCTTGTAATTCCCCAATATCCCAAGTAGGACAGCCGATGATGAGATTTTCGTACTTTTCAAAATCGCTATTTTCAGCCTCTTCTATTTTATGGATAGTGACGACATCATCACCGCCAAGTCCTTCTTGAATTTCTTCAGCTGCCGCCTCTGTTTTACCGGTTTGAGAACCGACGAAAAGACCAATTTTTGACATTTTTATTTACTCCTGATTGATGTTGATTAGATTCTTATCCCCACAGGGGACTGACTCAGTCAGTATGGTTTCCTCCAGCATTGGCATCTGTTGCCGACAGTGGCAGCAATAGTAGTAAATGCCAGTGGCAGGTGGAGACATTTATCTTGGTTATGGCATCCGTCTTTATTAACGCCTTCTAGGTCGTTGAAAATTTATCAATAATATTTATCAATAAATTGAGACCAAAAGGAGGGATTATTGTCTGTTGCCATAGTTTCGGTCAAGGTTGCACTTAACCTGGCTGTCACTATGGGAGGGATGAACGGTTAGTTATATCTAAGCTAGGGAAAAGAGATAATGGGGTTAGGGTTGACATGGCTTCCTAGCCCCAGACAGCTCCTGTTTTAAGAAGCCTATAGAATGCTCCATTAATTACTCTAGCATTTGTTGAAACTTTTTAGCAACTAATTCAACCCATCATGCCCTGAATCATACTGAAGTTATTGACCAGCAGATAGGCAAAAATCGCTCCTCCAGCGCCACCAACTAGAAAAGCTCCAGCAAACTGACTCCAGCCGTCAGCAGTTTGGATAGTTTCTGGTACCTCGGGTACCCTGGTAACGAATGTGGGTCGAGGTAAAGTTTTTAGCTCTTTTTTAAAGGTGACTGTACCGTAGATTGATAGGCCGATGGTGGCGATTACAATCAGAGCAATAGCTGCTGTTACACCAGCTAAGTTTGCCGTCTGTGAATCCCGCAACGGTCCTAATTTGGCAAACGGACCAAAGATAAAATACCCATGAGCCATGCCAATTTCTAGACCCCTGGACAGGGGAGAAAGACCGGGACGGTAAATAGGTAGGTTTTTGAGGAAGTTAAGGCTAATATCTGAGGAGTTAATTGGGGTTGCCAAGTCACCAACTTGAGGATTACTCCGAGGGATAATCAGCTCACCTTTTTTGAAGTCAAAACCAGCTTCTGCTCCTCGCGCCCGGATAGCATGCCAGATATGACCGAACAGAAATAACACCGCAAAGACAAAGTGGAATGCTGCTAACCAACCGCGAGCAGAAACGATGCCATCACTGGCTTCTAAAGTCCCTACTGGACCATAGAACACTTCTGGATAAACGGTGTCATTGACCATGACAAAGTAGGCGGCAAAAATTCCCATGTAGGCCAGCGCCCCTAAGCTATAGGAGAGATAAGCTTCCCCGGAATAAACCAAAACCTCACGTGCCCAGTTAAATGGCTTGGTTAAGATGTGCCAGAAACCACCAGCAATGCAGATCGAACCAATCCAGATGTGACCGCCAACCACATCTTCTAAATTCTTCACGGCTGCCATGCCTTCTGAACCGGATGCACCAACTAAGTAGCCAAAAATTTTGACAGGGCTAAGGGTGGGATCGGTAATCACTCGTACATTGCCACCGCCACTCGCCCAGGGGTCAAATAGTCCACCCCAAAACAGGGCTTTAGCTACCAACAACCAAGCACCAACCCCCAAAAGGATGAGGTGAATCCCGATAATGGTGGTCATCTTGTCGGAGTCTTCCCAGTCATAGCCAAAGAAACCAGCAAAGGTGCCATCATTGGTTAATTTATCTGGGGCAAGCAGGGAATGGTAAAGTCCTCCAGCTCCGAGCACTGCTGAGGAAATCAAATGCAAGACCCCAACTACAAAATAGGGATAGGTGTCGATAATTTGACCACCAGACCCAACACCCAAGCCTAACGAAGCCAGGTGGGGCAACAAGATTAATCCCTGGTCATACATCGGCACGTCAGGGTTGTAGCGAGATAGTTCAAACAGGGTCATTGCTCCCGCCCACAGGACTATCAAACCAGCATGGGCGATATGAGCACCTAGCAACTTACCGGATAATTCAATAAAACGAGCATTACCAGCCCACCAGCCTACTTTTGAGATTTGGCCTTGGTTGGGACTATCAGCAATTACTGCTGTCATTGATGTACCTCTTTGAGAATTATTGGCATTTTGAGTTGGTCAATAAAGTGCCATTATATACACACTTTATTAGAATTAATTGCATTAATCTGAATTTAAGTAGTAGCTTCAGAAGCTACTACCTGACCCCGGCCAAAATCAAACCCAGCTGCTCGCAAAGCATGCCAAATATGACCTTGGAGGAAGAAAAACCCAAGGAAGAAGTGAGCATTAGCTAACCAACTCCGGCAAGAAGGGAAGCTAGAGTTAGGATCGGCAAAGTAGGGGAAAACATCCAGCTTAATTGATAAGGCAGGTCCATAGAAGACTTCTGGGTAGACTACGGTGTTAACAGCGCAGAAGTACGCGGCGATAAAGCCCATCAGCGCCAAAGCACCCAAGCTGTAGGAAAGATAGGCTTCTCCAGACCAAATAAAAAGACCGCGCGTCCACTCAGATGGCTGAGTCTTGATGTGCCAAAAGCCACCGCCAATACACAGTAGACCAACCCAAATATGACCACCAACTACATCCTCTAGGTTACTGACTCCAGCAATCCAGTTCTTGCCCACAGTACCAAACAGATAACCGAAAATCACTGCTGGATTGAGAGTAGGGTTGTTAATGACTCGCACATTCTCCACTGCTGGATCGTACAACCCCCCAAACGCGATCGCTTTAGCCACCAGTAGGAAAGCTCCAAATCCCAGTAGAATCAGGTGAATGCCAATGATAGTGGTCATTTTGTCCCCATCTGCCCAGCTATACCCAAAGAAGCCAGACTTTTCTTCTAAAGTTTCCGGACCACGGAGGGCGTGGAAGATACCACCAAAGCCGAGAAATGCTGAAGAGATCAGGTGCAAAACACCAATCACAAAGTAGGGGTAAGTATCCACTATAGCTCCCCCAGCACCAACGCCCCAGCCTTGAGCTGCTAAGTGGGGCAGCAGGATTAAGCCTTGTTCGTACATGGGTTTGGCAGGATTGAAGCAGGATAGTTCAAACAGGGTTATTGCTCCAGCCCAGAAGACGATTAGACCAGCATGGGCAACATGAGCCCCCAATAATTTCCCGGATAACTCCGTGAGGCGAGCGTTACCTGCCCACCAACCATACTCTCCCTCTACTAATCGGGAACTCTCAGCAATGTTTGCCACTATACTACACCTCCTAGGATTTTATTGCAAAATATATTCAATAGTTACTTGGAATAGCTTACACTACTGCTTAAGGAAAATGAAACCTATTTTTATTAAGAATCATGACAATTCGCAGATTTGGTAAGGGATCACAGCAATCGTTAGTCACTCAGAACCCTGTCACCACTAGGTTCAAGCCATCTGTTCATCTCTTTAAGCGCCATGACTTGATTGCTCTAGAACCCGATCAACTATGGGTAGTTCAACAGGGTGTGGTTAAAACCTTGACCTGGAATGACGAAGGAACAGTAATTACATTAGGATATTGGGGAGTTGGGGATGTAGTGGGGAAATCTTTGTCTAACTTGCAAACTTACGAGATCGAGTGTTTGACTAGGGTTAAAGCGCAATGTCTGTCTTTGTCTCAGTCTTACCGCTTATCCGAGGCTATTGTTTGCCATCTGCGACAGACAGAAGAGTTGCTGTGTATCATTAGAACACCAAGAGTCTCTCAGCGTTTGCAACAGTTTTTGAGTTGGTTAGCCCGGAAGTTCGGTCGTCCCGTCTGTAGTGGGCAACTTATTGATATACCAGTGACCCATCAAGAACTAGCTGAGATGATTGGCACCACACGAGTAACCATCACCAGGCTGATCAAGCAGTTTGAGGAAGAAGGGATAATCAGTCGTCCTCGTCGATACTGTATTGTGTTGCGCGATTGTTCTGAAATATAAATGAAAATGCTATCAATGGCGCTAGATTCAGCATACCTGGAAAGAGTACCGCTAGCGCCATGGACGTGATTAAGTTACGGGCTGATGGTGGGGAGGAAATTATGCGTTGCTTAATAATAGAATGATTTTAATAGTTTTGTGGAATGGGCATCTTGGTGGAACGGGCATCTTGGTGGAACGGGCATCTTGCCCGTTATCAATAATTTCGGGCGGGCAGGATGCCCACCCCACTCATATTAATTCGAAGATTCAGCAATGCCCGAAATTATGCGATCGCAATGTAGCCTGATAATTGCTTAATCCGCTCCATCCAAGACAGCACATTGGGGTAAGCATCTAGAGAAATCTTGGCGTCTGGTGAGAGAGATACTCTTAAACCGTCATTAATCGGGATAATCCGGTATAAAACGGTCAAGGTGCAATTTATTGTTGCCTGAGGGAGGAGTGGTAGTCAGCAATTGGAGTTAAGCCTTCCACTCATCTTTCTAGGCGATCCTGGCATCTCGACCAGGAGTTCCTTAAAAGCCTTAGTTTTGCTATGCTTGCAATTAATCCATCCAAGCTCAACTGCATCAAGCAAACTAAGTCCCATCCCTTCCAAGAAACGCGCGGTACGACGCAACAATACTGCCTGCACCTCGGTTTTACTCATATACCGGGTGATTTCCTTATCCGTACCTCGATTAAGTATGTTTTTGGCAGCATTGTAGTCAGCCTGTAACACGACCCCATTAAACCTGGTAAAATTGTCCCCGTTTCTTTCCCCCAACAGGGTTCCAGTAACAGAGTCAAC
>NZ_JAAHHU010000680.1:0-2454 GCF_010672095.1 Moorena sp. SIO3I6
GCTGCCACTAGCTGGAGACCAAAAATGATTTTTGATTGGAGTGAGGTCAAAGATGTTAGTAGTTACAGCTTGAATTTAACCGCAGCTAGTATCTGGCGCTATTTTAAGAGAAATGCAGACTACCTCCTAATTGGACGAGTTTTAGGAAGCCAAGACTTGGGATACTACACCTTGGCATATCGCATCATGCTTTACCCCTTGCAGAATATCTCTCATGTGATTGCTCGGGTGATGTTTCCTGTATTTTCCCAAATACAAGATGACAATGCAAAATTTAGAAGTGCCTATCTCAAAGTTATCGGTTTAATTGCTCTGATTTCTTTTCCAATGATGGTTGGTCTTTGGGTAGCTGCTGAGCCCTTTGTTCTGACATTACTTGGGTCACAGTGGCAGCCTGTCATTTTGCTACTGATGATTCTGGCTCCTGTAGGAATGGAGCAATCTCTGGGAACAACAGTAGGCACAATCTATAAGGCGAAAGGTCGTCCAGACCTTCAGTTTCGATGGGGAATTGTTTCTGGAATATTGATACTTACTGCTTTCGTGATCGGTTTGCAATGGGGGATTGTTGGGGTTGCAGTTGCCTACGTGATCGCGTCTTTTCTTTGGTGTTACCCAAGTTTTAATATTCCTTTTAGTCTCATTCATTTACGGATGCGTGACTTTGGGGCAGTGCTTTGGCGACCACTTGTTGCTAGTCTCCTAATGCTACTTGTGCTTGTAGGGCTGAAGTTTTTGTTACCCACCGGTCTAGCTAGTGGCTGGGTGTTAGGCATACTGATACCTATAGGAGGTATTTCTTACCTGTTGGCAAGCTGGTGTATCAATCGAGAACAGATACAGCAATTATTAGTCATGGTAGGGCTAAATAAATAAATGAGTATTCAGCTATTGGACAAGAGAAAAATTAAGGTTATTCATAGCTATCCCTTCTGGCTACCACAGACGCAAACTTGGATGTATAACCAAGTTCGCTACTTGCCTGATGAAGTAGAAAATCATATTGTCTGCGAACGCACAGAAAATTTGGAGCAGTTTTGGCTACCCAATATCCACACACTGAGTGATAGTTCCAAATGGCGCTATTTCTGGGATAAGGGTGTGCGCAAACTACAGTTTCGCCGTCACCTGGGATTTTTAGTAGAAGTTGCCAAACGGCAAGGTGCAAGCATTTTGCATTCTCATTTTGGTGATATTGGTTGGGGAGATCTAGATGCAGCGAAGCTAGCAGGACTTAGGCAGGTAGTGACTTTCTACGGTTGGGATGTTAATTCCTTGCCTAAAAGTAGCCCCCACTGGCAGAAAAGATATCAGGAACTGTTTGCCAAGGTAGATAGAATTCTCTGCGAGGGCCCCCATATGGCACAGTGCATCATTAATCTAGGATGCCCAGCAGATAAAGTTAAAGTTCAGCATCTGGGCATTAGTATCGAGGAAATTCCCTTTAAGCCCAGAGTCTGGAATCCTACTGAACCTCTACGGGTACTGATTGCCTCATCATTCACTGAAAAGAAAGGAATTCCCTATGCTTTGGAAGCCCTAGGGCAACTACAGCACCAGGTTTCTCTAGAAATTACTATTATTGGGGATGCCAATAGTCAAGCCAGAAATCAGGCTCAAAAGAAAAAAATTCTGGCAACTATCGAGAAGAACAATCTCCAGTCAAAAGTTCGCCTGCTTGGCTATCAACCACATAAAGTCTTATTTGAAGAGGCTTATAAGCACCATATCTTTCTCTCCCCCAGCGTCACAGCGAGTGACGGCGATACTGAAGGAGGCGCACCGGTATCTCTAATTGAAATGGCTGCTACAGGAATGCCCATTGTTAGTACCAAGCACTGTGACATTCCTGAAGTAATTATTGATGGTGTTACAGGTTTACTCGCAGAGGAACGAGATGTGGATGGACTAGTGAGCCATTTGCAACACCTAGTCGCTTATCCTGAGCAATGGTATGACTTGGTTCAGGCAGGGCGCAAGCATATAGAAGCAGAATATGATGCCCGGATTCAAGGCTCAAGATTGGCAGGAATTTATATAGGATTAAATGCAATGGGTTAGAAAAGACAATCAACTGTTCTGTAGACATCTCCAGGAATTGCTTAGCAATTCCTGGAGATGTCTATTACCCATTACCAAAAAACAGACACTTATCTCTATCAACATCCATATAAGCTGTCACGCATTGAAATTGTGAATCGGTACTGATGGGAAGATGGGTCTAGTTTTTCGTAAGTCCTGGTGGTTTATGGGTAGCGATCGCTCTTCTTTCCCTGAACTAGCTACAGTTGAGGGTGCCTATCGGTAAACTATAACAGTAACCATAAACTATTCCCTGTCTAGGACAATTGAACCCCTGATGCTAAGAGACCTTAACTTTAGTGGCTTAATCAATCAGCGCTTCTTCCACAATTTTGTGCCTGTACCAGCAACTAACGCCCTACAACTCGGAGA
>NZ_JAAHHU010000681.1:0-2451 GCF_010672095.1 Moorena sp. SIO3I6
CTCAAGGCAGACGAATAATCACGTTGATCGTTGCTGTGATCACTGTTGTATTTATCGGAGCCTATACTGCCGCACAATTTGCTGCAGCTGCCAAGACCCTTGATGTATTTTTTGGAGTTGACCCTACCATTGGAGCTTTGATCGCAGCAGCTTCCATTTTAGTCTACTGCGTAACCGGGTGCGGCTCGTTCTCACTAGGAGCCTCTAGAAGCTAGAGGGGTATGAGTGAGGGGATTCGTGAGGATAACACCTCAAAATCCTAACTATCTTCCGGATGGTGGTGAAAATCCACCCCTTGAAGGGACAAGTGACTCTCTATCTGGCCACACCGAGTAGGCGGCAACCTACAGAGTGACGCTGGCATCAGGGCGGAATTAGGACTGAAACAGATTAGGTTCCCTACCGCTAAGGAGGAGATGACATGGGCAAACAAGTCCTAGAAAAGTGTCTTACGCAGAAGCCACAATCTGAAACAAACCATGTGGACTTCATCCTTTAATTCTCACGACGTTTTCCTGTTGATAGTCGTAACCCCGAGAAGAGGATAGGCAAATTGGACTGCCCTAAATCATCAAAACAATCTGGATGATGGAACGAGTAAAAACGGTGGCAATAAACAAAAGGGTCGGAGGAACGGTCGTAACCTCAGTAAGCTATGCCAAAGCCTAATCCCCACCACCGGGTAAGATGTGTTCAAAACTGGGCACGGGTGTTCAGAATATACAAACCAATGGAGAGTATGGGTAGACACAGACAAAAATCTAGTGACCTTTGGAAAGGACAAAACTGGAAACAACTCCGGAAAAACCTTTTCCGCCTACAAAGGCGCGTATATAAAGCAGTTAAAGCTGGTGACTTGAGGAAAGCTCGGTCTCTACAGAAACTGATTCTGAAATCCCGCTCAGCTCAACTTTTGGCCATACGTCAAGTGACTCAGCTCAATCAGGGCAAGAAAACCGCCGGAATAGACGGCAAAACCGCACTGAGCTGTAATGAAAGGTTTAAAGTACTTGAGATAATGAAGGGAAATGCCCTTGACTGGCACCACTCCGGTCTTCGCGAAATCCCAATTCCCAAGAAAAATGGGAAAATAAGAAAACTCAAGATACCTACCATCACAGACAGAGCATGGCAATGTCTAGCAAAATTCGCCCTCGAACCAGCACACGAAGCCACATTCCACGCCCGTAGTTACGGATTTAGGACAGGTAGAAGTGCTCATGATGTACAAAAGTACGTGTTCCAAAACTTAAACTCGTTCTGCAAAGGCATCAACAAGAGAGTAATAGAACTAGACATTAAAAAGTGTTTCGACCGCATTTCCCATAAGTCCATCATGGACAGGTTAATTGCACCAGCAAGTTTGAAGACTGGGATATTCAGATGCCTTAAGGCCGGAGTTGACCTGGAATTTCCTGAGCAAGGAACCCCACAGGGAGGTGTAGTCAGCCCACTACTAGCCAATATTGCACTTGACGGAATAGAGGATATACACCCTAGCGTTCGTTATGCGGACGACATGGTCATATTCCTAAAACCAAAAGATAACGCCGAAAAAATCTTGAATAAAATCAAGAAATTTTTGGCAGAGCGCGGGATGGAAATCAGTGAAGAAAAGACCAAGATAACCAAAACGACAGATGGATTCGATTTTCTGGGATGGCACATGCGTGTCAAGCAAAACGGAAAGTTTCATTGCACTCCCTCAGTGGAGAATCATAAGAACATCCGTAAGAAAATAAAGACCATAGTCAACAGCTCGAATTATGGTGCGGAAACTAAAGCCAAAAAACTAGCCCCCATTGTACGTGGATGGAGGAATTACCACAAAAACTGTGACATGAGCAGCTCCCGAGATAGATTATGGTTCATGAATAACACGGCAAATCGAAAATTCCGCAAGGAAAAAAAGACGAACCGATATCAGGCCAATAAGCTATGCAAGAAAAGCTTCCCCGCAGTTGAGTATGAACAAAATAAACACGTAATGGTAAAAGGGACTAAATCCCCATATGACGGAGATTTAGTCTATTGGAGTCAGAGAAACTCTAAGCTCTACTTCGATGCTACAGCAGAGGCTTTAAAGAAGCAAAACCATTCCTGTGAATATTGCGGACTGAAATTCGTTAGTGAGGAAAAGGTACACCTTCACCACATTGATGGAAATCATGACAACTGGAAGATAAACAACCTAATGGCTGTTCACCAAAGCTGTCACCAATATATTCACGGGGGCAAGTCGAAAGACAAGGACACCTAGGAGCCGTATGAGGGGAAACCTTCACGTACGGATTTGAAGGAGAGGTGCCCCGGATAATACCGGGCATCGACTCTAATAATGTTTCTTACCTTGAGCCTTAACGTTTTTTCCGTTAACTTCAAGTATTTAACTTCAAGTTTTATTTAATTAGTCGAGGGGGTTATCAGAGGAGATATGACCAGATATCCCAT
>NZ_JAAHHU010000682.1:0-2404 GCF_010672095.1 Moorena sp. SIO3I6
GCTCTCAAAACGATTAACCTGACTCTACAACCAGGAGAAACTATTGCCTTAGTAGGAGAAAACGGTTCGGGAAAAACCACCCTAATCAAATTATTATGCCGTTTATACGAACCCACTTCTGGCAGTATTACTATTGATGGCATCGATTTACGGCAATTTAAACTCGACCATCTACGCCAGCAAATCAGTGTTATTTTCCAAGACTATATGAAATATCATCTCACTGCCCAGGAAAATATCTGGTTGGGTAATGTTGCTCTTTCTCCTACTGATAACCAAATCAGTAAAGCAGCTTTTCGTTCTGGTGCTGATCGAGTCATCAATACCTTACCCAATGGTTATGACACTATGCTAGGTAAGCTATTTGACCAAGGGGAACAACTCAGTATCGGGCAATGGCAGAAAATCGCTTTGGCAAGAGCATTTCTACGAGATTCCCAGGTAATAGTTTTAGATGAACCTACTTCTGCTATGGACCCCAAGGCAGAATATGAGGTGTTTCAGAAGTTTCGTCAACTGATAAAAGACCAAGCTGCTATCCTAATCAGTCATCGCTTATCCACCGTTAAAATGGCCGATCGCATTTATGTAATGGATAAAGGTTCTATTACCGAAAGCGGTACTCATCAGGAATTGATGCAGCTAGGTGGAACTTACGCCTATTTATTTGAAACCCAAGCTGAAAATTACCGATAAACGCTTTATGAGTACCTTAGTTCAAGCAGAAAATAAAACACCATTAGGAGTTACTAACCCCGAAATAGAACTACTCCTGTGCTGTGCCAGAACCCAAGTAGACAACACAACAGCTGAGGAAATCAAAACCCTACTTCAGCATAACATTAATTGGGAATATTTAGTCGAAACAGCAGCCCGTCACGGAGTAATCCCGCTTCTGTACACTAGTCTCCAGAATACTTGCCCAGAAGCCGTTCCCCAGGACATCTTTAAACATCTCCAAACCTATTTCGATGTCAACAGCCTTCACAACTTATTCCTCACTCAGGAATTGCTAAAACTTCTAGATTTGTTCAAACAACACAACATCCCTGTCATCCCCTACAAAGGTCCAGCCCTCGCGGTTTCTGCCTACGGTAACTTATCACTCCGGCAGTTCTGCGACTTGGATATTCTAGTTCACGAACGGGACTTGCTCAAAGCCAGGGACTTACTGATTTCCTCAGGATACCAACCAACATTTCAGCAATCGATATTGAATGAGAAAGACCATATAGCCTGGATTAAATACGACAACGAGTATTCCTTTATCAGCAAAAATGGCAATGTTCCCTTAGACATTCACCATAACATCAGCCACAATAATTTCAAATTATTACCAATTGTTTTTGATGACTTGTGGAAGCGTCTTGAACCAGTATCTTTAGCTGGTACAACGGTACTCAATTTTCATCCAGAAGACTTATTTATAATTCTATGCGTACATGGTTCTAAACATATGTGGGAGAGATTGGGATGGATTTGTGATATTGCCGAACTACTTCGCAATTCTCAGGATATAGATTGGGCACAGCTGATAGATAAAGCCAGGATAATAGGCTGTGAACGTATGCTATTGTTGGGTCTTTTTCTGGCCAAAACTATCCTAGGAGCTAGTTTACCGCCAATCGTCAATCAAAGAATTATAGCTGACCCAGAAACCCAATCCCTAGGGAAACAAATGTACTTCAGACTTTTTTGTGAAAATAACAGTTCCACCTCTGGCTTGAGTCAGGAAAAATTTATATTTAATTTTGGGATTATGGAACGGCTAGAAAACAAAATTATTCATTTTCGGATGATGGAACGGCTAGAAGACAAAATTCATTTATTTTTTGGCGCTGTCTGGCGCAGGATTTCTGTACCTATAAGGCTAGTAATTACGCGAGCTGTCAAAGACCGGAATTTTCTTCCCCTACCTCGTTCTCTCTATTTTCTCTACTATTTGATTCGACCGATTCGGCTGTGTTGGAAATTCTATAGCCGTTTTTAGCCTAATGAGGTACACAGATTTTTTTCCCAATTCCGAATTTACCGTCTTGATGCAGCCCATTGCTATTCCCTGTTCCCTGTTCCCTGTTCCCAGATCCGCTGTTCCCTTTCAACCAAAATACTATCTCCTCAACTATACTTCCCTTGCTATAGCGTTTCTAGGACTCATGAGGTACACAGAATTGTTTGACTATTGGCTCTTGCCTCTTCTCTATTACCTGCTCCCTGCTCCCTGCTCCCTGCTCCCTAAAACCCAGATATTTGTACCTCACAAGTCGTAGAATTGCTATATACTAATAATAAAGGAGGTATAGAGAAAAAAATGGTTACTCAAATAAACAACCAAACCTCTGAAATAATCTACCCCGAAAGTGACGGCTTACCCTTGGCAGACAATACCCTTCAGTTTCGCTTG
>NZ_JAAHHU010000683.1:0-2449 GCF_010672095.1 Moorena sp. SIO3I6
CAATCCAATCTGACGGGCTTCCATGAGAAGTATGGAGGCACACAAACCATGAAAAGTCTTAATTGTTAGGTGTTGTAGTTGTTCTGGACAATACTGAGATAACCGCCCGCTCATTTCCTTGGCAGCTCGATTGGTAAAGGTCAGGCATAGAATTCGTTGAGGAGAGATACCTTGATTAATTGCACATAAAACCCGCTCTGGTGACAGCTCCTACGCTGAACCCAACGGGTCAGCGTAGGCTTCCCAGCCAATCCGGGCATCCCTTAGGAGGCGCTGGGCTTTAAGAACGGACTGCCCTGCCGCTCTATTTCGTATATTGATTGCAGCATTGTGGTCGCGATCCAAACTGCATCCGCAATAGGGACAATCATGCCACCGAACATGCAGCTTTTTAGGAACCTTTTTCCCGCAGTTAGAACAATTCTGTGAAGTATTCTGGGCGCTCACTGGAACCGCCAACAAGCCAGCATTCTCGGCTTTGCTTGTTAGTATTGTCAGAAAGCTAGCCCACCCAGCGTCCAACACAGATTTAGCTAATCGGGATTTAGCTAGTCCCTTGATATTTAACGTTTCATGAGCAACTACATCGTACTTTGACAACAAATAATTAGCCGTTTTAAAGTGAAAGTCTTTTCGCTTGTCGGCTACCTGCTTGTGTTGTTTACCAAGCTGTTTGATGGCTTTTAGTCTATTATTACTTCCTTTTTTACGTCGGGATACCCGCTTCTGGATAACCTTCAATCTTTTCTGAGATTTCCGGTAGTATTGAGGGATGTTAATAGTTTCCCCCTCAGACGTAGTCAAGAACTCTTTAAGGCCAACATCAATACCGACTATGGCATCAGGATTAATATCGGGTTTGACTTTAGGAACTGTCTTGTCTTCTAAGGACAAAACCAGGTAGTAACCATCACACCTCTTTGTGATAGATGCAGTTTTAATCTTGAAACCATCAGGAATGGGGCGGTGTAGGATAACCTTGATCTTCCCTAGTTTTGGCAGGTTGACCAAATTTACCTCTAGACAGCCTTCTTTCATCTGTGGGTAAGTAAACGTACGGTAGCGGTGAGGTTTCTTGAATCTAGGTCTGCCGCTTCGCTTTCCGTTGCTGTCCCCTTTGATGAATCGATCAAAAGCCAGCTTGACTCTCTTAACTACATCCTGAAGTACTTGAGAATGGATGTCTTTGTACCAGGGATGAGTTTTTTTGAGATTAGGTAAAGTCTTTTTCTGACTGTAATAATCCGGATTGTTTCTTAGATCAGGAAGGTGACAAACAAGAGGACAAGCGTTAATAAAACAACGGTTCTGCTCATACCAGTTAAATCGATCAGACAAAAGGTAATTGTACTGAGCGCAAAGCATTGATAGCCAGTTATCTATTTTTGCAGCTTGATATTTGGTTGGTTTTAATCGGTATTGGTACGCTATTCTCATTACTTGCCTCTTTATTATCGACCTATTACAATCGTAACACAAGTACAGTCACATGGTAAGTCAAAATAAAATATAAAAAATTAACAATTAGAATTACCGACTTTGAGAAAAGATAGCTAGCACAAGAAGCAGATCGACGTGGAATGACTCAGTCAGAGTTAATAAGAAGCTTGATAGCTCGTTTCCCTGTTCGCGTAGCGGAGGCCTTTGGCCACGCTAAAAGCGAACGGCTTTGCCGAATCCGTGCATACCCTATGTAAAATTCATCCCACGGTCATCCTACGGATTGAGACGTGGGGCTTCTTTTACTGGACAGCTAAATTTTCATTATAGGTAATTCTTTGGTGTTGCGTCAGTAGTGGAATGCTTAACCAGAAAGGGGAATTTGTTTATACTTTAAAAATCACTAATCACTGCATCAATGCATCAATAAATATGACATGCAGAGGCATTGCATGGTTTTATTTTTAGGAAACTATTCTTTGGATCAGCAACGCCGATTCTTGTTTTCAGGTGATAGTTCAAAAATTATTCTCTTCTTACCCTCACAAACTGCCCTATTCTCTCAAGGCCATGAGGGCTACTTTCCTTATCCAGTCTGCTTTATGACTTACTTGTCGCCCCCGCAGGGAGCAGCAATAACAATACCTTTGACCAGGCTTTTGTGTAATATTTGGCTCACTGTCTTAGTGCTGAAACCTGGTGGGGTTTTCCCGTTATATCTTTTCTAGTTTATTAAGACGAAAAGTTGATGAATTGTGATATTAATTGTAGTTTAATACTTATAATTTTTGGTTGATTGTCAATTTTCCATTAACAATCAACCAAAGGCGATTAACCATCTTTTTTTTATCAAAGATTACCGGGACTTTAAATACTTAAAGTTTAACTTCAATATCAACTCCAGCAGGTAAATCCAATTTCATCAGAGCATCAATAGTCTTTGAAGAAGGCTGATAAATATCAATAATCCGTTGGTGGGTGCGTGTTTCAAAGTGTTCCCGAGAATCTT
>NZ_JAAHHU010000684.1:0-2446 GCF_010672095.1 Moorena sp. SIO3I6
CCCCCTTAAACTCTACCCCTGTAACTGCTGTATTATCTCGAATTTCAGCACCTTGTTTTTGGGCTTGTTGGATGAGATAGTGATCGAAAACATCCCGTTGCACCATCCAAACTGGTTCTTGAGTGTCCAGTTTCACCTCTACTGGATCATCCATTTTCCAGGTGTAGCGTACACTCTCAGCTTTCAGAGATATCGCAGGTGTAAAGTCGAAATCAAACCACTGTTGCACTTGTGGGGAAACCGCACCACTACAAGCCTTGTACCGGGGTAAGGATTCTTTTTCTAGAACCACCACAGACTTTCCAGCTTTAGCCAGGTGATAAGCAGCAGTTCCACCAGCCGGTCCCGCACCAACGATTATGCAGTCAAACATGATGTTTCTACTTTACTCCTCAAAGATTTATCGATTGAATTTCAAAGACTAACGGCCCAGTGTGTCAGCCTACTATCCAAGTTGAGTGACCAATTTACCAGGACTTACTCACGCTTGATGCCCAGCAATTGAGACAAACTAACATTCGGGAATTGTAAAATCACTATCAATTCATAATAATGACCCTACAAACATTGCAGGGTCGAGATTAGGCTATTACCAAAATGCTTACCCTTAATCGATAACATCCTGAAAACGCCTAATCAGTTATTATCTGGATGCACCTCTACACTGATAGTTTTTGTCTCTTGTTCATTCAATTTTTCAGTCATTAGACTCGTTAATCCGGATAGTTTAGTTGGCTAATTATTAGGGTAATCATTAGTTTGTATAACCATTATTGACCTATAATTTTTGAAACATGTAGAGTTTTGAGGAATCTTTATTAAAGTTTCACGAATTCACAGCTAAAACTATAGCCAAAACGATTAGTGTATTTTTTCCTTCCCCATCCTCTTTCCCTATGAGCGTCTTCTCAATCCTCAGTCTATCTCAAATCGGTTGGTATCGGTATTGAGGAGTTCAACCAAGGTAGGAGAGATTTTGTTATAGCAGATTTGGGTAGACTTGGTAAGTTATATCAGATGGCCATTATCTTAGAAGTCTAATGCCGTCAGAAACAAAATCACCACTAGCTCTAATTTTCTACCTGGCAAACTCAAATCCACGCGCTCAAGCTATTATCTCTATAACTTCGGTTTTGGTCTTTAGGAATTGTTAGGGTCTTGCTGACTCCTAGTCTTACCTGAATTCACTAACCAACCAAACCCCTGGCATAATACCACTAACCTTACTAAGGGAAAGTAAGCCATGGCAATGACTTATTTGACCTAACCTAAGATCGTTCGGTGCTCAAGTCCCGCCTAATATGGATTTTGATGAGTTCTGAAAACTACCTCAATCACCCCAATTTTGGTCTACTGTTTCGAGTTTGCATTGTTGAACCACAACAAGAGTTGTTCACTACGATCTATGCCCAGAGACTTTTCTTTTTGGTGAAAAGTACTACCAATGGCATTGCCTTTGAGCCAATCAGTCGTTCTGAGGCTCGGCTGTTGGTAGAAAATCGCCTGCGCTTACTTAGGCGCAGTGGTTCATCGGCTGATTATGAGCAGCTTAGAGTTATCCATCAGCAAACCTTCCAATAAGTTCCATAAGGAAACCTTCCCATGATTGGTTTAATTACAGAACCCATTACCAAGATTCGCCAACAAATCCCACCCAATTTACCGCTGAAAGCAGTTACTAAAACTAGGTCCCTAGAAGCTAGGGGAGGGGCTGATGCTGCGCCATCTGCGGGATTGCCTCCAAAAGTGGTTACGACCTGGGGCTTCTTTTGCTGGAAGCTAAATTTGAAGTACCCACAACCAAATCGAAGGTTGTTGAATGGGTTGGTCTTACCGCCAAAAGTAAGTCCCAACGACCATTGTGAGCGTCTGCTGAAATGAGATTATCGGATGAGGAAGTAATGGGGTAGTATATACCCAACCACATCCATCATCAATATTGCCCTCTTATATATAATGGCATAGCCTTCTGAAAGTTGCTTTTTTCGAGAACTACACCCCGATCAGAAGGCAGATATATCTTTTATATTGATAACCTTGTGGTGTTCTCAAGGGTGAAAATTATTAAGTAAGCTCAGGGGTAAGTTAGACTGTTTAAGTTCTAGTCTAAGCATCTACTAAAGACTGCTGCCCTAGAGAAGGTCGATTATCGGCTTTGCAGAAGCTTACACTAAAGTTGTGATGGAGAGTTGACTATGAGCGGTATTTTTAATAAGCTGCGCGATTTCGTCGGTCTGAATGAGCCAGTGGAATACGAATACGAATATGAAGACATTGAGGGGGATGCCTACCCAACTCCCTACCCACAAGAGCAACCGGTTCAACCGCCACCAGAGGAGGAACGTCCGACCAGACGACGTTCTCGGGAGCGGACAACGGTATCAGAAGCAGGGGTAGGGCCATCTCCGATCAATAATGTGATTGGCATGCCTGGAGCAGTCAATGG
>NZ_JAAHHU010000685.1:0-2446 GCF_010672095.1 Moorena sp. SIO3I6
GAGGTTTCAATACCCCGATTAATCAGGAGTTGAGCGATTAGGGGGGAAATGCCTCTAGCTTGGGCGAGTTGGTTAGCTTGTTCAGTTTTGAGGGGGGCAATTTCCCAACGCTGATTAGGCAATTGGGCATGGGGTTTGGATGGGGTGGGTGAGAGGTGGTTGTGCACAGGTGTCGTGATCGAACAACAATAGCCCATACTACCACCCATAGTATCAGTTATTGGATTTGACCGAGATAATTACAATAGGTTATGATATTAACATTTTGTAATACTCAGCTCCCTGGGTTTGTCAAGCCAGATATAACCTATCGATAGATATATCTTTAACAGCTATCTGCAAACCCGTTTAATCCTGATTAATTGTAATTAATCAGGATTAATTGTCTGGTTTATATTACTTAAAAGTAGTCAATAGGACAGGATATCAACCCTATTTTCACTTAAACAGTTTTCATTAAAACTCCAGACTAACATCAGGAAAGTAAGTCAATTTCAAGGCACGTTTAACAAAATCAGAAGGAACTTTGGTAACTATGGATTACCGCCATATTCAGTTTTGCGATCGCAAATCTCAAATCGACTATTACCAGCTACAACAATTGTTTAACTTAGGTGCTTTTTGGGCAAAAGACCGAAAAATCGAGGATTGGCAAGTTGCGATCGCTAACAGTAATCCTGTCATCAGCGTTTGGGATAACCAGAAGCTGATTGGATTAGCTAGAGCTACCTCTGACGGAATTTATCGGGGAACCATTTGGGATGTCGTTATCCATCCAGACTATCGAGGAGCTGGGCTAGGGCGTAAGCTAGTGGAAACTGTACTCTCTCATCCTCAGATGAGCCGAGTAGAGAGAGTTTATCTGATGACCACCCATCAACAAAGTTTTTACGAACGCATTGGTTTTGAGGTGAACTCCAGTACCACAATGGTATTGTACAATCAGCCTCTAGTTACTCCAGTGCCTAGTAAGGCTCTACAATCTCAGGAATCCCCTGGGGTATAGAAACTTGAAACCGGGTAAGATTATCCACAGAGGTATCATTGTCAGCTTCTTCACTGGGAACCGTTAATACTTCTATACGCCCCTGCATCACTTCCAGGAGAGTTTGAATCATCAACAACGTCAGTCCAGATGAAGTGGATACCATTTCACTGGGCTGTTTTGATTGATCTGGAGGTAATTGCAATAAATCAACATCTTCAGCCCAACAGCTGATGGCACAGGGCATATCAATCCAGATGGAAACAGTTTCAGATTTAGAGGAGAGTGCAGTCCAAACTTTAATTTGACCACTACTTATCTGAGTAATTGCAGTATCCACAATCATGACTAATGCCTGTCGAAAACGCCGTGGATCGACTAAAACGTGAATTTGGGGGTCAGGTGGAACTATTTCCAGCTGGAGATTGCGATTGGCAGCTTGCAAATGGGTCAGACGATAGAGGTCTTCAAACAGCTGCTTCAAAGAGACTGAGCAAATCTCCAAAACGTTAGTACCGTGTTCAGTTTTAGCTACAGCAGTCACCTCATCAAGCAGTTTAACCATAGTATGGGCAGAGGCGTTAGCCTGGTTCACAAATTCTCTCTCTTCTTCTGGAGACTCACACAGATCAGACAAAATCAACTGATGTAAACCAATCAACCGACTCAGAGGCGATCGCAACTCGTGGGAAGTTCGTGCCAAAAATCCGGCTTTAAACTGGCTCATTTCCATTGCCATTTGGTAAGCCAATTGATTTTGCTTGAATTCCTGTTTCAGACGCTGGATTTCTTCAGCATCAGTATCAGTTTGATGGCATACAGAGGTCTTTGAGTCTGTGCTTTCATGGAGGTGCGACCCAAGGCCGGGTGCCCCGGCCATTGGAAAGCGCACCTTTAAAAATTTCCTGAAGCGACTCCCCATAACTCCTAACCCAATGCCTACTAGCAAATAGATCAGATCCGTCTCACCCATGCTTATTAAGTCTTGCCACACTAAAAACGTCAACAGGTGCGAGCCCGTTGGTGCGACCCTAGGCCGCGAGGGATTGCTCGCGGCCTAGGAGGCGCGCACCTAGAGCGAATTTAATTCGCAACGGAAAGCGCACCTAACAAAATTGAAGGATAAAGAATGAAGGTTGAAGCTTATACTGCTGGAAATCGACAAGGATATAGTTGGGTAGACAACCAGGCTAAAAAAAATACCTGTTGCCAAGTAACCAATCGATAGAAGGTTTTCAGGATTCCTTCACAATTCAGGATTCCTTCACAATTCAGGATTCCTTCACAATTCAAACTTCATACTTCACAATTCAAACTTCATACTTTTTTGTCAGATCTTTTTAAGGATAGCTAGTTTTTTTGAACGCACCCCAGCTAAATTAAAAATTCTAGCTGGGGATTCTTATGCTAGGTTGGACTCAGATAGCTTCCATAAACTACTGAGCGTCACTGGCGTTCTCA
>NZ_JAAHHU010000686.1:0-2446 GCF_010672095.1 Moorena sp. SIO3I6
TCTTCGACAACAGCATATTACCACCGGGAATGACCCGTTTGGCTCGCTTCCAAAGTTTTTGACCAGTCCCCATAATCGCTCCTTCATTCCGGGTCAATGGTTGATTTGCCGCAAATAGTTCAGGGCGAGTATGGCAGAGACTTAGAACTTCCAACCAGCCAAAGTCTTTTCTGGGATTAAAATGCTGAAACACATTAGTTACCACTTCAAAGTCTTCAGGCTCATCCACCGTCCAGCGCTTGCTTGAATAGTCTTCAGAGTGGCTATAATTTCCCAGGGAAAACGTCCCAGACTCCCTAATATAAGGGGTGACATGTTCCCGCTCATGGGGTTGAGTTGCCTCTTGGCGGGCTCGTTCCAAGGCGGCGAAGGTAAAAACTTCCGTATCCAGACCGTCAGGGAAAGTTGGGGGCACGCAATTACTGAGGTAATCCACTGAACTTAGCTGAAATTTAGCCAGCACTGCGTCCACGATTTCAGGATCAATCAGCGGACAATCCCCAGTAATACGAACTACAATCTCAGGGTGATAGGGTCTGGCTGCCTGATAGTAGCGGTCGAGAACATCATTCTCACTACCCTGATAGACGGGATATCCTAACTGTTTAACATGGGCTACTAAGGGTTGATTGCGTGGATCTTCAGAGGTTGCCAGCACAATTTGATCTACCAGCTTGGCCTGAGAAAGGCGCAGCAGTAACAGTTCAATCATCGGCACCCCCAGGATGGGGCGCATTACCTTCTTAGGAAAGCGTGTGGAGCCCATACGGGCCTGAACAATAGCAATTATGCTCATAATTCATAAACCATCAGTAGAGGCAGTTTTATTCGATTCTGATCTTATTGAGATAGCACAATATCAATAGGCATCTAAGCAGCTGAGCATAATTAGGTGTCTGATTGATACCGATTCAGGTCTCGATACGAATCGGCACACCCGCATTTCTGATATGTGCCCGTATTTGGAGCGGGTTTTGGTCACGAAAACAGAAAAAAGTCCCGGCAGCCACACCTTCAGCTAATCCCTCTTGAAACCCTTGAACAAAATGTTCAGCAAGTCCACAACCACCAGATAGAATTACCGGTACGGATATGCTAGATGCAACCGCTCTGCCAACTGCTAGGTTAAGTCCCTTACCTGTGCCATCAAGGTCTGCATCGGTCAGGAGCAATTCACCTGCACCGCGATCAACGGCTTCCTTTGCCCAATCGAACAAACATCTACCTGTAGAAGATTTGTTATTGCCTTGTATAACTTGTGGGTTCCCCGAGGCATTGATTCGAAAGTCAATCGAGACGACTACGCATTGGGCTCCGTAGCGGTTAGCTGCTTCTGTGATCAGCTCTGGTGTTTTGAGTGCTGCAGTGTTAATAGAAATTTTATCGGCACCCCGCTCAAGCAATTTAGCAAAATCATCAACGGTGCGAACACCTCCCCCTACTGCCAAGGGCATAAAAGTCTGACTTGCCAATTGCTCAATCAAACTAAGCATCATGCTGTCTTCACCGATCCCAGAATTATCGATATTCAGCACGACCAACTCGTCGGCGAGCTGGGCTTCATAGATCTTGGCCTGGGAAATTGGGTCTCCAACACTAATTACATCATCAAAAGATCTAGTTGTTACAAGCAGTGGCTTTACCTTGTTTCTGAGGTACTTGTGCTTAATGAGAAGCTTAGGGATTAAACGTTTCTTAACCATCGTTTCACATTGACAGGAAACTGCGAAGGAATCTCATGCCAGCAGTTTGACTCTTCTCGGGATGAAATTGCACTGCTACAAGATTTTCTCTTTGGAGTGCTGCACAAAAGGTTTCCCCATGAGTACAGGTTCCTAGCACCTGCCCCTTTGACGGTGCGTGGTAGGCGTAGGAGTGGTCGAAGTAAAAATCGGCCTGTTCTCCAGATTGATATTCGCCAAAGTCTGTTGCAAAGGCAACCGTATTCCATCCGACATGGGGGATACGGATACCCGAAACACTGCTGTGTAGCTTGCGAACCTTGCCACCAACCCAACCTAGCCCTTGGTGCAGACCCAACTCATCACTTGAATCTGCAAAAAGTTGCATACCCACACAAATACCTAGGATTGGACGGTTCATAGCAAAGGTCCATTCTTCAATGGCAGGCAGTAGACCACTAGCTTTTAACCGATCAGCACAAAATCCAAATGCACCAACACCAGGCAGTACCAGATGAGATGCTTGGAGAATATCAGTAGCAGACCGGACATGTATAACATGGGCACCAAGATACTCAAATGCATTGGCAATCGACCGTATGTTTCCTGCTTGGTAATCAATTAACCCGATCTCAGGCATACATCAAGGCTCCACTAATTAGTGCGGCAGGAAACATGACAGCTATTACATGCACGCATCTGTTCTTCAGCATCGTGACGCTCCATAGCACCATCACGGCTCCACTGCTCAAAATCAGGTGTGC
>NZ_JAAHHU010000687.1:0-2444 GCF_010672095.1 Moorena sp. SIO3I6
AGAGCAAATTCAAGCTGTCTGCCATAATGGCACAGGTCGCCTACAAGCTATTCGCCAAGAATCTAACCCGTTCTATTATCAAGTAATCGAAAATTTTGGTGAGGCAACTGGAATTCCCATCCTCTTAAACACTTCCTACAATTTACGAGGTGAACCAATTGTGAATACACCAGAGGATGCCTTGCGCACATTTGCTTACAGTGATATTGATCTACTCGTGATGGGTAACTTTTTAGTTTCCAAATCCAATAAAAATCAACCGGTTTTATCTAAAGTAAAAACGCCACGCCCAATAGCTTAATAGATGTCTTAATTAGGGTTAAGTATGAATCCCTTGTCAACGGTACTTAGTACAAAGCTTATCGCCTTTATATGTTATTATTTTCACTTAATAAGATTTAAGTTAGTATGTCTGATAGTGTTATTAGGGTTGAAAACTTAGGTAAAAAGTACCTTATTGGTCACCAACAGCCGGAAAAATATACTGCACTGCGGGATGTAATTGCTAATGGTGCTAAGAATCTATTCAAGTCTTTCCAAAACCCAAAAGCCCGAATCCCAAATTCTACAGAAGAGTTTTGGGCGCTCAAGGATGTTTCATTTGAAATTAAGCAGGGAGATAGGGTTGGGATTATCGGGCGCAATGGGGCGGGTAAGTCTACACTGCTGAAGATTTTAAGCCGGATTACGGAGCCTACTAAGGGCAGGATTGAGATTAATGGGCGGGTAGCCAGTTTATTAGAGGTAGGTACAGGATTTCACCCAGAATTGACTGGTAGGGAGAATATATACCTCAATGGTTCAATTCTGGGGATGAGTAAGGTAGAAATTAAGCGAAAGTTTGATGAGATTGTAGCGTTTGCGGAAGTGGAGAAGTTTTTAGATACTCCGGTGAAGCGGTATTCTTCAGGGATGTATGTCAGATTAGCGTTTGCAGTCGCGGCACATTTGGAACCTGATATTCTGATGGTCGATGAGGTGTTGGCAGTTGGGGATGCGCAGTTTCAGAAGAAGTGTTTGGGGAAGATGGAGGATGTGGGGAAGGAGGGGAGGACGGTTTTATTTGTAAGTCATAATATATCGGCTATCAAAACTCTTTGTCACACAGGAATTTATCTTGACAAGGGAAATATAGGTTATCTGGGCGATGTTAGTACGTCAGTGACAAAATATCTGACTTCTGGGGAAACACAAGAATTACCATATATTTCCCTAAGAGAAAATGCCAATTTGCCGATTCAACTTTTGTTTGTAAGTGTTGTCAATGAACAAGATGATTTGGCTACGCAACATCCCTATAATGAACCTTTTTCTTTGAAAATTCAGGTGCTAGTGCGTTCTCGAATATCAAAAATATATCTGGCTTCCCATATTCATGATTCTGATTTAGAAACTTTGATTTTTACGAGAGACTTTGAGCTTGATGAAAATTTTCTTATGCACCGAGAACCTGGAGTTTATACATACTCAATTAAAGTACCAGCTCCTTTGCTAGTTCCAGGAAAATATCGAATAAGCGTTCATGTGGCTCGCTCCTCACCTGCAGAAATAATTACTGGAGTTGATTGCGTTTGTCCCTTTGAGATTATTGATAATGGTAGCACTAGAGCCAAAACAGGTTTTCCTTGGAGAGGAAAAATTTATACTCCTCTCAAATGGGAAGTCATTAGTAGAACAGTATAGCTATTTAAAACTAAATGATTTTAATAATAAATAGAGGTTAACAATTAAAATATACTAGTCATTAATTATGCAAAATTAGCGACAGTAGATGAAATATTTATGTTTAAATATAAAGATTTTTATCTAGATATTTTTCCTGGTTATACACCATATCAATGGGGAATAAAAGCGCACAATCGCCCTTGGATAGAAGAGGTATGTCAATTTAAAAAGGGTCAAAAAATTATTGAAATGGGAGGTGCATACAGTCTATTACCTAAGTATTTAAGTGAGAAATATGAGGTGGAAGCGTGGATAGGTAATGATTTTGGTAAATCAACTGGAGATTCTCTATGGTCACGGTGGGGTGATCCTGAACAACTGCCCAATAAATATCCTTCTATTAAATATGTATTTGAGCCGTTTGGCAATTATAGCGAAAAGTATCCTAATCAATATTTTGACTATATATTCAGTGTATCTACCCTATAACATATACCAAATTAAAAGCGTTTATAAGTTTTAAAATATATTTATTGATGTCTTAAAATAGGAGGAAATCAGCTACATACAATAGATATTAAAATTTTCCTAAGCATTGTTTATTACACTTTATAACAGATAATTTGCCCATTCAAATCAAATTAAATAAGAATTTTTTTTTCAGAAATTAGATGCTGGATATAAGCCTTTTAAAAGTCAGGAATTAAGATTAAAATTTCTGTGCCGAATTCAATCTCTTTGCTGGATAGATCGGTCTTAGTTGAGTCACCTGACGTAGT
>NZ_JAAHHU010000688.1:0-2443 GCF_010672095.1 Moorena sp. SIO3I6
GTCTCGCGGGTTTGAGGGCATGGCATTTAGCCCTGACCGCACCACCTTGTATCCTATACTCGAAGGTGTAGTAGATGGTGACCCAGAGGATGCCCTACGCATCTATAAGTTTGATGTCGCTTCCAGTGAGTACCAAGGTCTGGTAGGATTTTATCGTACCGATGTCCCTGGTCATCCGATTGGTGATTTTACCCCCATCAATGACAATGAGTTCTTAGTCATAGAGCGGGATGGTAAGCAAGGAGACGAGGCTCAATTCAAGAAAATCTTTAAGATTGACTTGTCTGAGATTGATGAAAATGGCTTTGTTGCCAAAGAGGAAGTAGTTGACTTGCTCAACATTCCTGACCCAGATGATGTGAACGGGGATGGGGAACTCACCTTTACCTTCCCATTTGTCACTATCGAAGATGTATTGGTGATTGATCAGAACACGATCTTAGTTGCCAATGACAACAACTATCCTTTCTCCGTAGGACGGGGTCCGGATATTGATAACAACGAAGTTATTCTGATCGAATTAGATCAGCCCCTGGATGTAGATCCTTTATTAGGTCTTCCAGCCCCCAACTTTATCTCAGGTACTCCACAGGGTGATGAAATTGTTGGTGAGCTAGGTAAAGATTTCATTAGTGCTGGTGAAGGCAATGATACCGTTGATGGCGGTCTCGGCAATGACCTGATTAAGGGTCAAGCTGGAGATGATGTATTACAGGGAGACTTTGCTGATAGCACCATTGGCGGAGATGACGTTATCTTCGGTGGCTTAGGCAATGACCGGATTAGCGGCAATCTGGGCAATGACAAACTCTACGGTGGTGCAGGAGATGACTTTATCTTCGGTAATGAAGGTGATGACTTAATCCGAGGTGGATTAGGTAATGACTTCTTGACTGGTGATGACTCTTCTGGTATTAGCGGTAGTGATACCTTTGTCTTAGCTGCTGGAGAAGGTACAGATTTCATTCTGGATTTCCAGCCAGGAGTTGACCTAATTGGTTTAGCTGATGGTTTGACCTTTGGTCAGTTATCCATTGAACAAGATTCGCAAAACGCTCGCATTAGTTTAGACAATCAACTATTAGCAACTTTTGCGATCGCTAATCCTCTAACAGAGGCTGATTTCACGATCATCTAATCCGTTGTCAAACCGGGTAATCCTTGAATTACCCGGTTTTTTGATTGGGTAATAGTTGATAAATAATGCGCTATAATTTTAGGTATAAAAACAATTAATATGTCTAATCTTGATGTTCGCTTTTCTAGCTTTAACGCTTCTTTAAATCGCTCCAATCCAGGGGATTTAATTCAAGATTTATCCACTTCTGATAATGACCAAGCCAAGGCGGTGGCTGAAATTATTCAGCGTGCTAATCCGGATGTATTGCTAATCAATGAATTTGATTTCGATGAGAATGGAGAAGCAGCCAAACTTTTCCAAGATAACTATCTTTCAGTGAGTCAAAATGGTGCGACAGCGATTGATTTTCCCTATGTTTATCTCGCACCTTCTAACACCGGGATTCCTTCTGAATTTGACTTAGATAATAACGGGCAAATTGGCGGGGGTAATGATGCGTTTGGCTTCGGCTTCTTTCCAGGACAGTTTGGGATGGTGCTATTCTCCAAACACCCGATTGATACGGACAATATACGCACCTTTCAAAACTTCCTCTGGAAAGATATGCCAGATGCCTTGCTTCCTATCGATCCAGTTACTGGGGAATCCTGGTACTCTGAGGAAGAATTAGCTGTATTCCGCCTATCTTCCAAGAGTCACTGGGATATTCCCATTAATATCAACGGTGAAACGGTTCACGTTCTCGCTAGCCATCCTACTCCTCCAGTGTTTGATGGTGCAGAAGACCGCAATGGTACCCGTAATCATGATGAGATTCGGTTCTGGTCAGATTATATTACTCCCGGAGCTGGAGATTACATTTATGATGACCAAGGGAACTTCGGTGGTTTGTTGGCAAGCGATCGCTTCGTGATCATGGGAGACCAAAATGCTGACCCCTTTGATGGGGATAGTACTGATAACGCCATCCTGCAAATTCTAGATAACCCCTTGGTGAACACCTCTGTTACACCCTCAAGTGAAGGAGGGGTGGATGCTACCAACCGCCAGGGATTGAATAACCTGACTCATGGAGGTAATCCAGCCTTTGACACCGCTGACTTTGGTGAGGAAAACTTTGGTGGTCCTGGCAACCTGCGGGTGGATTATGTGTTGCCTTCTCAAAATATCCCTATCACTGACGCAACGGTTTTCTGGCCGAAAAGTGATGACCCTGCCTTTGAGCTAGTGGGTGATATTAGAGTCGAACTAGGGGTTCCCCCCTAGAACTCTCCTCCAGAACCGGACATGACTGTTCCCAATCATCCGGCTCCTCCTGGCAACATTGTTATTGCTCTCCTTTGTGGGGATATATTGTTCTCT
>NZ_JAAHHU010000689.1:0-2439 GCF_010672095.1 Moorena sp. SIO3I6
GGGCAAACAATCATAGAACTTTAATTTATTATTTTTAACAGCTATTATCTAGTTTCAGATAATGTGACGATCATACACTTCCCGATCGGGCAAGTGTAGGCTTAATGCACCTCTTAAGGCTACCAGAACTTCTTTAGCCTTTGGAGACGCTGCGCGAACGAGGTACTATTAGTTATAGAACTATCAATAACTGGATTTCCTCATGGCGCGTTTTCTTGCCAGGAAAACGTACTGCCCCACTTTTAATAGACTTGATTGAAGTTACTGTTTGGTTATTTTTGCTGCTATCTAATCCAGCAACCTTCTCGCTGATTAGACTACAGTAGACTTGGGCTATTTTCGGTTAAAATTGGAATTAATTCCTGTCCCGCATCCAACCACCGCTCCCCTATCTGAGGAGACCTGGGATTGGTGCGGGTTTTAGCTAGAGTGGGAGCATCGAAGGCAAAAGGCTACCAAGCAAAAGGCTACCAGGCAAGTCACCCTAATGAATTATCAAAATCCATAAAAATATAACATATATCCCCTAAAACTATAATAGTTTCTCAGTAACCGGATACAATTGTTTCGCACTTCATCGTTCACACTTGACACTTCCGCCCTTGTCAATGTTTCAAATCTTGACCTGCTGATTCATCTAGAAGCCACCAAAGTTCTCCTTGGGGCTGGATCAACCGAGCTGGATAAGTTTGTGGATCAGCTTCGGGGGCAAATATTTGAGCTAAGGCTGCTCTTTTACCAGCACCAGCAACCAGAAACATAACGCAGTTGGCATGGTTAATCAAGCTCGACGTAAAGGTGATTCGTGCTTGGCCATCTTTGTTGCCAACTGTAACGAGTCGGTCTTTTACTTGCAGAGCCTCTGTATGGGGGAATAGGGAGGCAGTATGGCCATCATCACCAATGCCTAACAAAATTACATCAAAGCCAGGAAACTCTCCTACTGGTATGCCAAAAAACTCATACAGTTGAGCTTGATGTTTATCCGCATCAGCAGCGGGGCTAGAGCCGTCGGTGGGCATCGGGTGAATGTTAGCCTCTGGTATATCGACTTTGTCTAACCAGGCCAGACGAGCCATCCTTTGATTACTATCCGGGTGGTCGGGACTTACATAGCGTTCATCACCCCAAAACACATGAATGTTATGCCAGGCAAGGTCAAAGCTAGCGATCGCTTCGTACAAAGGCGCTGGGGTGCTACCGCCAGCAAGGGCAATGGTACAACGACCGTTAGCCTGGATTGCTCCTTCGATTTTACTGAGGACAACATCAACAGCTCGCCTAATCAAAGCTTCTTTATCCGGTACAACTTCAACCACTTTGTTCATAAAACCTGTCTGCCGAGGAACACTACATCCACAAGACTACCGTTAATCAGCGATTGTGCGTACGCTTTACCTGATTAAGGCAGAATACCAGAAATTATCCTAACACCTTGATTAATGGTTAATGGTTAATGGTTAATGGTTAATGGTTAATGGTTAATGGTTAATGGTTAATGGTTAATGGCCTGCGGCTCGTAACGCTCACCTAAAAGGTAGAGCGCAGGACTTCCCATCTAGAACGTAACACCAGCAACGGATGTTGGAGTTAGGATTCTCGATTGCCATAGGTTAATATGGGCAAAGCGCCATGGTTGGCTCTCGTGCTCTTCTATTTTTCAACTTTACTGAGTACCCCAAAAACTAGTAAGCCAGTAAGTTTAGGAAGGATTACTCAGTAAATTCCCCAAGTCGATGATTAAGTTAATCTAATAATCGCGCTTCATAGCCCATGAATACTAATTCTGTTTATTCGTCGTTTACTGCTCTGACTCTTAAAGTTGTCGGGCTGATAATGATCGTTTCTTCCCTTTTGGATTACATCATTTTGGCAATTCCCCCACAGGGAGCTAACCTGTTAAAGCCAGAGTGGCAGTTGAACTTTGCTACCCAAGTTGTTGACCGAGGTATTATCCCTATGGTCGGCATTGGGTTTTTATTTGCTGGATATTGGATTGCTCAAAGTGCTGCTACCGCTACTACAGAGCCAAAATCTTCGGTTCAAGATCTCCGATTTTGGGTGCTGTGTCTCTCTAGTTTTCTAGGGTTGGTCTTTCTGCTAATGGTACCCCTGCATCTCAATAACCTTCGTTTGCAAAGTTCCCAGGCTCTAGAACAAATTAACCAAAGAGCTAAGAGCGCCGAAGTTCAACTGGAAAACCGCACTCAGCAAGTCACTGAACTTCTCAAAAGTCCTCAAGGTATAGCCCAGGTAGAAAAGAGACTCGCCGATTTAGACGCAGCCATTAAAAGTGGTAGGATTCCAGCACAACAGCTTGAGCAAGCCAAAGCTCAGGCTAACAGAGTTAGACAACAATTGCAGGCAATTAAGGAAAACCCTGATGTCCTCAATCAAGAAGTAGAGCAGAATATTAACCAAATCCGTAGTCAGAAACTT